>NZ_JBEYTJ010000037.1:0-113139 GCF_040642995.1 Nonomuraea sp. NPDC047529
GGCGGGCGGGCGCCGGGTCCGGCCGGGTCAGCCGAAGAGGCGTTCGAGGACCTCGGCCACGCCGTCCTCGTCGTTGGAGGACGTACGGTGCCCGGCCGCGGCCAGCACCAGCGGGTGCGCGTTGGCCATCGCGTAACCGGCCCCGGCGAAGGCCAGCACGGCCAGGTCGTTGGGCATGTCGCCGAACGCCACCACCTGCGCGGGCTCGACCCCGCGCTCCTCGCACAGCTCCGCCAGCATGCCCGCCTTGGTCACGCCCAGGGCGCTGACCTCCAGGAGCCCCGGCACGCCGGAGTGGGTGACCTCGGCCAGCTCCCCGACCGCCGCCGCGGCGACGGCGGACATCTCGTCGGCGGTGTGCGCGGGCGAGAGCACCAGCAGCTTGACGATCGGCTCGCCGGCCTCGCACGCCGAGGCCACCTCCCGGTAGTGCTCGACGTCGTGCGCGACCCGCCTGGTGTAGCCGGACTCGGTGAGCACGCCCGTGCCGGTCTCGATCGCGAAGGCCGCCCCGGGCAGCGCCGCGGCCAGGCTGTCGGCGACCTTCCTGGCGGCCCGCGGCTCGATCGTGCGGCTGGCGACGATCTCGGCGGCGGCCAGGTCGTACAGGAGGGCGCCGTTGCTGCAGATCGCCAGGCCGGTCAGGCCCGCCTGCCCGGCGATGGCGTGGACGGAGCGCGGCGGCCGGGCGGTGACGAAGACGATCTCCGCTCCGGCGTCGCGGGCCAGGCCCAGGGCCTGTTCGGTGCGCGGGGAGATGATCCCGGCGGAGGTCAGCAGGGTGCCGTCCAGGTCGGTGGCCACGATGCGGGGCCGGGTGGCGGGGGTCACGTCACCTACGGTAGGGCCTGGGGTGCGGGGGCCCGCGGAGTAGGGTGCCCTCGTGTCTACTCCTTCGGGGCGTTTCGCCCGATCTGGGCCGCGGCCGGCCGACGGGCTCGCGCCCGTGTTCCGGTTCGCGTCCGAGCTGGTCGCCTGGGTGGCGACGCCGTGGGCGCTGGCCTCCTGGTCGGTGTGGGCGGCCGTGTTGTCGGTGGTGGTGCTGATCGGGCTGCCGACGGTGTTCGCCACACCCGGCGACAAGCGCGGCGTGGTGGTCGCCGTGCCGGGGTTCGTGACGGTGGCGCTGGTGGCCCTCCAGCTCGTGGCGGCGGTGGCGGCGGCGTGGGTGGCCTGGCACGCGGCGGTGGCCGCGGTGGTCACGGTGCTGGCGATGGTCACCGTGGTGCTGGAACTGCCCCGCTGGCGCTGGCTGCTGACCGGCTGAGCCCCTTCGGAGCGGCGTCGCGGCCCTCCTGAACGAAGGCCCTTCAGGCGTTGCGGGCAGGCCCTTCAGAGGCGCATCTCGGAGGGGAGGCGGGTGGCGGCGTTGAGGAGTTCCAGGCCGAGCAGTTCGCCCGAGGCGCCGTAGTCGAGGACGACGTCCTCCGACACGGTCTGTCGTACCGCCTCACCTGGCACTATTTCATGCTTCATCGCGATATAGGCGATGTCTCGGTCCTTGTCCCAGTTGACGTACACGGTCTGGGTGCGTTGCCGGTCCGGCGGGGTGTCGTCCGGGTGTAGCAGGCCCTCCTTGGCCTCGTGCGAGCCGGCCAGCGCGGCCCGTACCATGGCCAGCGCCACCTCGACCGCCTCCAGCGCGTCGCGGCCGGTCGCCCTGCGCTCGTGCTCCCATCCGGCCAGCCCGTCGATCCGGTACGGGCACGACCACTCCCCCGCCTCCTCGTACGGCACGCCGACGGTGACGACCACCTCGCGCAGCGGCACGGTCTCCAGCACCAGTACTCGTTGGGCGATCTCGTACATGTCGCATCATCTACCCCGGCGCCCGCTTCCGGAAGACCCGCGACCCGAGCCATATCATCCGGGGCCGATGCTTACCGGATTCGAGCCGCGGCGGGTTAGTGTGCGTTGGGGTCGCAAGGGGGCCTAGATGAACGAGTCGTTCGGCACACGCCTGCGTGCCAGGCTGGACAAATTCGGCCCGCTCTGTGTGGGCATCGATCCGAGCCCGGCGTTGCTCGACGCCTGGGGCCTCGACGACTCACCGGGCGGCCTTGAGCGCTTCAGCCGCACGGTGGCCGACACGATCAGCGACGTGGCCGCCGTGGTCAAGCCGCAGTCGGCCTTCTACGAGCGCTGGGGCAGCCGCGGCGTGGCCGTCCTGGAACGCACCATCGCCGACCTGCGCGAGGCCGGCACGCTGGTGCTGCTCGACGTCAAGCGCGGCGACGTCGACACCACGATGGCCGCCTACGCCGAGGCCTACCTCGACCGGGGCAGCCCGCTGGCCGCCGACGCGGTGACGCTCAGCCCCTACCTGGGGTTCGGCTCGCTGGAGGTGGCGATCACCTCGGCGGTGGCCAACGACGCCGGGGTCTTCGTGCTGGCCCGCACCTCCAACCCGGCGGCGGCGGGGCTGCAGCAGCGGGTGGCCGACCTGGTGATCGCCGGGGCCGCCGCCGCGAACGCGGGCCACGAGCCGTTCGGGCCGGTGGGAGTGGTGATGGGGGCCACGCTGCCCGCGCTCGACCACTCCCTGGTCGGCCTCGACGGGCCGATCCTGGCTCCGGGGCTCGGCGCGCAGGGCGCCTCCCCCGCCGACGTGGCCCGCCTGTTCGCCCCGGTACGCGGCTCCGTCGTCCCGTCGGTCTCCAGGGCCGTCCTGGCCGACCCGAAGCGGCTGCGGTCGAGGACCCTGCACTACCGGGACGAATGCGTCAGATACCTGACGGACTGAGCCGGTCGACGGCGGCCAGCACCGCCCGTACCGAGGCGGTGAGCACCGAGGTGTCCTGACCGGCGCCCCAGCCGATCACGCCACCGACCCGGGCCTCCACGTACGCGACCGCGCTGCTGCCCGTCCCCGGGTCCACGGCGTGCTCGGCGTAGTGCAGGACGTCGACCTCGACGCCGTCCCCGGCCAGCGCGGCGGTCAGCGCGGACAGCGGCCCGTTGCCGGTGCCGCGCAGCACCCGTCCGGATTCCAGCACGCCCTCGAACTCGTGCGTCCCCGGCGCGGTCTCGGCCGTGCGCCAGGAGACGAACCCGCCGCGCTCGCCGGGGGCGATGTAGGTGGCGTGGAAGAGCGACCACAGCTCGTCGGCGGTGATCTCCTCGCCGCTGTCGTCCGTGGCCCGCTGCACCGCCGCCGAGAAGTCGATCTGGAGACGGCGCGGCAGGTCGAGCCCGCGGCGGGCGCCCAGCAGGTACGCGATGCCGCCCTTGCCCGACTGGCTGTTGACCCGGATGACGGCCTGGTAGCCGCGCCCCACGTCGGCCGGGTCGATGGGCAGGTACGGCACCTCCCACGGCGCCAGCTCCGGCGGCACGCCCAGCTCGGCGGCCCGCGCGACGTGGTGGGCCAGGCCCTTGCCGATGGCGTCCTGGTGGGTGCCGGAGAAGGCGGTGTAGACCAGGTCGCCGGCGTAGGGGTGGCGGTCGTGGACGGGCAGGCGGTTGCAGTGCTCGACGACGCGCCGGACCTCGTCGACGGCCGAGAAGTCGATCATCGGGTCGACGCCCTGGGAGTGCAGGTTGAGCGCGAGGGTCACCAGGTCGACGTTGCCGGTGCGCTCCCCGTTGCCGAACAGGCAGCCCTCCACCCGCTGCGCCCCGGCGAGCACGGCCAGCTCGGCGCAGGCCACGCCGGTGCCGCGGTCGTTGTGCGGGTGCACCGACAGGATCACCGAGTCGCGGCGGTCGAGGTGGCGGTGCATGTACTCGATCTGGTCGGCGTACACGTTGGGGGTGGAGATCTCGACGGTCGCGGGCAGGTTGTGGATCACCGGGCGGTCCGGGGAGGCGTCCCAGAGGGCGGTCAGGTCGTTGCAGACCTCCAGCACGTAGTCGGGCTCGGTGAGGTTGAACACCTCGGGCGAGAACTCGAAGCGCACCGGCAGCCCCTCGGCCAGGCGGGCGACCTGGCCGGCCGCGTCCAGGACGAGCTTGCGCAGGTCGTCCCGGTCGCGGCCGAGCACCACGTCCCGCCAGACGGGCGCGGTCGCGGTGTAGAGGTGCACGACCACGTCGGGCAGGCCGCGGATCGACTCGAAGGTGCGCTCGATCAGGTCCTGACGGGCGGCGGTGAAGGCCACCACGGTCACGTCCTCGGGCACCGCGCCGGGCTCGGCCAGTTCCCTGAGGAAGTCGAAGTCGAGCCTGCTGGCCGACGGGTAGCCGACCTCGATCTCCTTGAAGCCCATCCGCACCTGGAGGTCGAACAGGCGGCGCTTGCGCGCCGGGTCCATCGGCTCGGCCAGCGCCTGGTTGCCGTCACGCAGGTCGACGGGGACCCAGAGGGGGGCGCTGGTGATGCGGCGCGAGGGCCAGGCGCGCTCGCCGGCCACGGGCACCTCGACCCGCTCGTGGGCGGGCCGGTAGCGGTGGGAGGGCATCGCGCTGGGGCGCTGCCGGTTCCATTCGTACACGTCTTCGTTCCTTCTCGGCGATCGGACGACCGGCAGCACCTCGCACGCCGCGGCGGGGTGCCGGTCCGGTCAGGCCCCGCCGCGGCGGCCGAGAAGAAGGAGACCGTACGACGACATGGCGGCTACACTAACCACAACACAGGTCCTCAGACAACCTGAGAGGTACACATGCCGCTCGGCGCCCTCCGCCGCAGCCCCCTGGTCGACCAGGCCGTCGAGCATCTGCGCGAGCAGATCACCGGAGGCCACTGGCCGGTCGGCACCCGCCTGCCCGGCGAGAACGCGCTGGCCCAGACGCTCGGGGTGGGCCGGTCCACGGTCCGCGAGGCGCTGCGGGCGCTGGCCGGCGCCGGGCTGGTGCGGGCGCGTCAGGGCTCGGGCGTGTTCGTCATCGCCTCGGAGCCGGTCCAGGACTGGCCCGCCCGGCTGCGGCGGGCCGCGATCACCGACGTGTACGAGGTCCGCATGATGGTCGAGACGCAGGCGGCCAGGCTGGCGGCGGCGCGGCGTACCGACGAGGACGTGGCGGCGATGGAGGCGGCGCTCCAGGCCCGCGAGCAGGCGGCCGGCGGGGACGACGCGGCCTTCGTGGACGCCGACATCGCGCTGCACGCGGCGGTCGTGGCGGCGGCGGGCAACCCGGTGCTCACGGACCTGTTCGCCGAGTTCGCCCCGGCGTTGCGGGAGGGCCTGATCGACATGGTGGAGCTGCTGGGGCTGCGCGAGCACGACCGCAACCCGGGGCACGGCACGCACGCCGCGCTCGTGGCGGCGGTCCGCGACGGGGACGCGACGGCGGCGAGCGACCTGCTGGCGGCCGAGCTGGAACAGACCCTCGCCCGCCTGCACACGACCCCGGGCGGCCGGTGACCGCCGACCGGCGGACCGGGCCCGTCGCGGCGACGGACCGGGGGGCAGACCGTGCGGCGGGTGCGGCGGGTGCGGTCAGGAGGTGGGGCCGGCGTCGGGGCGGATGACGTCCTCGCCTTCGTCGTCCTCCTCGGGCGGCTCTTCCGGGGTGGGCTCCTCCTGCTCGTCCGGCGGGTCGGCGGACACGGGGCGGCGGGTCCTGGGCGACCCCGAGAAGGATCGTTCGGCGACCACGTCGGTCTCCCCTTCCACGCCTCCCACCGCCTCAGGCAGGTCGTCGGGCTTCCGCCTCGCGTGGCCCACCGCCTCGGGCAGGTCGTCGGGCTGCTCGCTCATGGCCCCCACCTGCCCGTGACGGCGTCCCTTGACGCCCGGCCGGACGTCAAGGGACGGGCTAGGACAGCTTCCGCAGGGCGTCCTCGATCTCGGCCCTGACCGGCATCGACGTGCTGGCGCCCGCCCGCTGCACCGACAGCGCCGCCGCCACCGAGGCGAACCGCAGCGCCTCGGCCGGCGCCAGCCCCTCGGCCCGCGCCACCGACAGCGCGCCCACGAACGTGTCACCGGCGGCCGTCGTGTCGACGGCCTTCACCCTGATCGCGGGCACCCGCAGCCGCTCGCCCGAGCGGGAGCCGTAGAGCGCGCCCTGCGAGCCCAGCGTGATGACGGCCTCCTCGACGCGTTCGAGGAGCGCGTCGAGGGCGGCCTCGGGGTCGGCCTGCCCGGTGATGTCGGCGGCCTCGTGCTCGTTCGGGACGATCATGGTGACCGCGTCGAGCAGCTCGTCGGGCAGCGGCTGGGCGGGCGCCGGGGTCAGGACGGCGGGCACGCCGGACACGCGGGCCGCCTCCGCGGCGGCCACGACGGCCTCCATGGGCAGTTCGAGCTGGAGCAGCAGGGCCCGCGACCCGGCGATCGTGGCCAGGTCGCCGCCGGACGGCCCGGTCACGGTGCCGTTCGCGCCCGGCACGACGATGATCGAGTTGCCGCCGGCGTCGTCGACCACGATGTGCGCGATGCCGCTGGGGCCGGGCACCTCGCGCAGGCCGTGGACGTCCACGCCGGCCTCGGCCAGGGTGGAGCGCATCTCGGCGCCGAAGCCGTCGTCGCCGACCGCGCCGAGGAAGGACACCTGCGCACCGGCGCGGGCCGCGGCGATGGCCTGGTTGGCGCCCTTGCCGCCGGGCACGGTCCGGAACGAGTGACCGGTGACCGTCTCACCCCGCTTGGGGGCTTCAGATACGTACGCGACGAGGTCCATGTTCGCGCTGCCGAAAACCGAGATCATGACGCCATCATCTCCTGAGTACGTCGCGCCAGTTCGCCGAGCCCCACCCCGTCGAAGCCGGTCAGGCTGCTGGACAGGCTGTCGCGCATGAGCCAGCGGTCCGGCACGCCGCCGTTCAGCGCGCCCGCGACGGACCCCGCCGTGGCCCCGGCCGAGTCGGTGTCCCAGCCGCCGGCGACCGCGCCCGCGATCGTGGCGGTGAAGTCGCCCCGCCCGTGGATCAGGGTGGCGGCGACCAGGGCGGCGTTGTTGATCGTGTGCACCCAGTGCAGCGTGCCATGCCGCTGGTGCAGCAGGTCGATGACACGCTCGAAGTCCGGCTCGCGGCCGGCGTCGGCGGCGGCCAGGCTGACCGCCTCGTGCAGGCGGGAGCTCGGCGGCACCACCGACAGGCCCGCCTCGACGACCTCCCGGGGCGAACCGGCGACCAGCGAGGCGGCGCACATGGCCGCGACGAACATCGCGCCGTAGATCCCGTTGGCCGTGTGGGTGAGCCGGGCGTCGCGCCAGGCCAGCTCGGCGGCCGCGGCGGGGTCGCCGGGGTTGGCCCAGCCGTAGACGTCGGTCCTGATGAAGGCGCCGATCCACTCGCGGAACGGGTTGCGCCGGGTGGCCGTCTCCGGGGGCTCGAAGCCGTCGAGCAGGTTGCGGTAGGCGACCCGCTCGGCGGTGAACGTCCGGCCGGCCGGAAGCTCATCCAGCCACAGCTTGGCGACGTCCTCGGTGGTGAAGCCGCGGCCGTGGCGCTCCAGGACGGACAGCGCCAGCAGCGGGTAGTTGAGGTCGTCGTCCTCGGGGATGCCGTCGATGTTCTCGGCCAGGGAGTTGACCGCGCTGCGCCGGTTCCACGGCCACCTGCGCGCGATCTCCTCCGGCAGGCCCTCGGCGGTGAACCAGCCGGTCACGGGCCAGTTGCCGGTGGCCTCGGCGATCTGCCTGATGCCCTCGCGCGGGATCTTCTCCACCGGCTTGCCCAGCACGCATCCGGCCGCCCGTCCCTGCCAGGCGCCCAGCAGCCGCGCCGGGTCGGCCTTCGCGGCCGTCCCGGACGAGGGCCAGCCGGGGCAGGCGGCGACGATGGCGTCCAGCTCGGACGGCTCGGCCAGCGGCGACGGGATCGCGGCCAGCTCGTCCAGCAGGCTCTCGGCCAGGGGACGCAGCCGGGCGGCGGCGGCCTCGGAGGCGCCGGCGCGCGGCGGGGCGTCGTGGCCGCCCGCCGCGTGCCAGCGTCCGGCCAGCTCGCGCACCTGCGGCAGGTCGCCCCTGCCGTCCTCGGCGGCCTGGCGCAGCTCGTGGCCCACCAGGTCCTCCGGCTGCACCCAGGTGAGCCTGATCATCGCGCGTCCAGCTCGGCGAAGGCGGTCTCGTGGGCGCGCCGCCGCGCCAGGTCGTCGGCGTGCACCCGGCGCGCCACCTCGGCGATGGCCAGGCCGGGCGCCACCAGGTCGGTACGGCTGGCCGCCCCGATCTGCTCCACCCACTGCGTGGGCACCGCGGACAGCCCCCCGAGGGCGCCCGCGATCGCTCCGCCCATGGAGGCGATCGAGTCGGCGTCGCGGCCGTAGTTCACGCCGCCGAGCACGGTGTCGCGGAAGTCGCCCTTGGCCGCGACCAGGAAGCCCAGCGCCAGCGGCAGCTCCTCGATGCTGTGCACCCGGCTCGGCCGGCGCGCGCCGAGGCCCTGGTCGCGGTAGGTGTCGGCGACCGTGTCGAAGGGCCGTACGGCCGCGCGCAGCGTCTCGAACGAGCCCTCCCAGTGGCCGACCCCGGCGGCGGCCTCGCAGACCGCCTCGATGGCGGCGCGGGTGCCGTCCTTGGCCAGGCGCAGGCAGGCGGCGACCACGGAGTCGACCGTGGCGCCCGGCCGCATGGCCTCGGCGACGGCGGCGGCCATCACGCCGGCGGCCTCGCGTCCGTAGCTGGACTGGTGGGCCCCGGCCAGGTCGACGGCCTCGGCGTAGGCGGCGTCGGGGTCGGCGGCGTTGACGATGCCGACGGGCGCGACGTACATGGCCGCGCCGCAGTTGACGATGTTGCCGACGCCGGCCTCGCGCGGGTCGACGTGCCCATAGTGCAGGCGGGCCACGATCCACTTCTCGGCCAGGAAGATCCGGTGCAGCGGCAGCGCCTCGGCCTCCAGCTCGGGGATCCACCGCCGCTCGCCCATCAGCTCCGGCACGAGGTGGTCGGCCATGGCGTACGCCCCCAGGTGCCCGCCGACCTTCTCGTACACGCGGATCAGGGCGTGCGTCATCAGGGTGTCGTCGGTGATGTGCCCGTCGCCCTTGTGGTACGGCGCGATCGGCCGGGCGTTGCGCCAGTCCTCGTTGTACGGCGGCACGATGCCCTCGACCCGGCCGCCGTACCTGTTCACGATCTGTTCGGGAGTCCAGCCCTCGGTGGCGCCGCCCAGCGCGTCTCCGACCGCCGCCCCCGCCACGCAGCCAGTGGCCCTGTCCTCAAGCGGCGTCATGCGATTCCCTTCGTCAGTTCGATCAGATCCTTGCCCGCCAGCGACGGCAGGCAGCAGCCCGCCAGCGCGCGGGCCGGCGCGAGCCACCCCTCCGGGATCGCGCCGTACCCACTGGCGGCCCCCGCCAGTGCGCCGGTCAGCGCGGGCGCCGAGTCGGCCAGCGCGGACAGGCAGGCGGCGGCCGGGACGGCGCGGGCGAGGTCGCCCCCCGCCGCCTCGGCCAGCGCCAGGGCGACGGGCACCGTCTGGGCGGCGCCCACGCCGTAGCTGTAGACGTGGTCGAGCAGCGCGGCGTCCAGCGCGGGCACCGCGCCGAACGGGTCGCCGGCCTTCCTGGCCGCGGCCAGCGCCACCCGGGCGTTGTGCCCGATGGCGGTGTCCTCGGGCAGGACGGCGAGCGCCGCCTCCACGGCCTCCCCCACAGAGCCCGACGCGACCGCCGCGGCGACGGCGGCGGCCATGGCCTGGGCTCCGAGCAGCCCGTCGCCCGCGTTGGTCACCTGGGCGTCCTCGGTCGGGTCCTTGCCCAGGGCTCCGAACGCGACCGCCCGTACGGCGGCGGCGTCGTCGAAGTGGTGCGGGTTGTCGTGCCCGGAGGCCGGCGGCTCCAGGCCCCTGGCCAGGTTGTCCAGCGCGGTGGCCACCGAGATGCGCGCCCGGACGTCGGTCAGCTCCCGGAACGCCGCGGCCCGCGGCCGGTCGATCGTCAGCAGCGTCCAGGCCAGCCATTCGGCGTCGTCGGACGGGCCGACGGCCAGCGGCGCGATCGGCTGGTTGAGCGCGAACGGCACCGGCAGCGTGGTGACCCGGTGCTCCTCGGCGAAGGCGTCCAGCTCGCGGTGCAGGCGCCGGCTCCAGGGCGCGTGCAGGGCGGCGCGGTGCCTGGCCGCGGGCCAGCCGACGGCGTCGCCCACGGCGAGCCCGATGAAGGCCCCCCTGATTCTGTCCCCCGACATATGATCTACAGTCCTTCCGCCAGCTCGTCGGCGACGTCCAGCACGTGTCTTCCGGCCACGACGGGCAGGCATTTCCCGCTCACCGGGCCGATCTGGGCGGCCCATCGGGCGGGCACGCCCTGCTCTCCCTGGATGGCGCCGGCGATCGCGCCGGCGATGGCGCCGATCGTGTCGGCGTCCCTGCCCAGGCTCACCCCGAACGTCACCGTCGCCTCCAGCTCGCCGCCGCCCGCCAGGACGGCGCCCAGCGCCAGCGCGACGGCCTCGGGCGCGAGGTCGGTCCAGGGGTAGTGCCTGACCACGACGGCCTCGTGCAGGGCCTCGATCAGGGCGAGGTCGTCGCCCGCGCCGGACGCGAGCACGTCGCGCGCCCTGACGATCGCGCGGGCCGTCCAGGAGTCGGCGGGGATCACCGACAGCGCGGCCGCCACCGCCTCCGCGGGCGTGCCGCCCGCCATCGCGGCGGCCACGGCCCCGGCGACCGCGCGGCCGCCGAGTATGCCCTCGCCCGACCCGCTGACCAGCCCGTCCTGCTCGATCAGGCGGGCGGCCTCGGCCGGGTCGCCGGGGCAGAAGATCCCGTACGGGGCCGCCCGCATGGCCAGGCCGTCGGACCAGCCGTGCTGGTGGACGCGTCCGGTCAGCGGGGGTTCCAGCCCCCGGCGAAGCGCTTCGATGGTGCCCAGCTCGGAGAAGCCGGCGCCGCGCATCGGCCCGGTCACCGACGGGATGATCTCCCGCCGGTACGCCCGCGCGACGTCGGCCGCGGTCAGGGCGTGCCCGTGCCGGACGAGCAGCGAGGCGGCGAAGATGGCGTACTCGGTGTCGTCGGTGCCGCCCCCTTCGATCTCGGTGAGCCGGCCCCACCGCCGCCGGATCTCCGACGGCGACAGGTTCTCGGCGGGGGCCCCGAGGGCGTCGCCGGCCGCGAGGCCGAGCAGACACCCCCGGGCCCTCAGGCGATGAGTCACTGCTGGTACCGCTCCAAGACCTGGTTGCCGTCCTCGACGAGCCGCTTGGCCGCGTCGTCGATGGTGATCTTATTGGCGAAGTACTCCTGGAGGACCGGCGTGGCGACCTTGCTCTTCCACTCGTCGAAGCCGTTCACCTTCAGGAACGGGGCCACGACCAGGTTCTTGGCGGAGGCGGTGGCGACGTCCCAGCCGTTCTCCTGGGTGGTCATCGCCGGGTCGGCGGCGGCCGTCTGCGAGGTCGGCAGCAGCCAGTCGCCCTTGGCGAGCTTGGCCTGGTTGGCGCCGTTGAGGAAGAACGAGATGAACTTCATGGCCTCGTCCGGGTGCTTGCTGTCCTGGGCGATCGACAGCGTCTGCGAGACCGCGCCCTGCTGGGCGCTGGTGCCCTTCGGCGCGGGCAGCGTCACCCAGTCGAAGTCGTCCGGGGCCTGCTCGGCGACCTGCTGGCGCAGGTAGACGCCGGCCGGCAGCAGCGCGAACTTGCCCTTGTAGAAGGCGGGCAGCGGGTCGGCGGTGCCCTGGCCGAGCGCGGCCGGGTCGGCCGACTTGTCCTTGTAGAGCTGGTCGTGGATGCGCTGCAGCACCTCGCGCTCCTCCGGCCCGACCTTGACGGTGGTCTTGCCGTCGGTGGTCTGGAAGAACGTGCCGCCGAAGTTGAGCGCCAGGTTGAGCGTCTTGTTGACCGGCGACTTCATCGGCCAGGCCACGCCGAACGTGCCGCCCTTGGTCATCTTCTTGGCGGCCTCGGAGAACTCGTCCCAGGTCCACGGGTTGTCCGCGGTCGGGACGCGCACCTTGGAGGCGTCCAGGAGCTTCTTGTTGGCGATGATGACCTGCGACTCCTGCAGGAACGGCACGCCGTAGACGCCCTGCTCGCCCTTGCCGCCGTTGAAGGTGACGGTGTCCCAGGCCGACTGCGGGATGTCGCCCTTGAGGTCGGCGGGCAGCTTGCTCGTCAGGTCGAGCAGGTAGCCGTCGGAGGCGAACCCGGCCAGCGCCGGCGAGTCGTTGTGGATCACGTCGGGCGCGGTGCCGCCGGCGAACTGGGTGACGAGCTGGTCGTTGACGTTGTCCCAGCTGCCCTGCACGTACGTGACCTGGATCTTCGGGTTGGCCTTGTTCCACTCCTCGACGAGCTGATTGTTGGCCGCGACGGACTCCTTCTGCCAGGCCAGGCTGAGGAAGTTGAGCTTCACCGGCTCGCCGGAGGAGGCGGCCTCTCCACCGCCCCCTCCTCCGCTGCTGCCACACGCGGCGGCGAGAGCGACGACGGCCGCCGCCGCCAATGCGGACTTGATTCGCATATGAGCCTCCTACTAGCCCTTCACGGCGCCGGCCATCAGGCCGGACTTCAGTCGCCGCTGAATGATTGCGAAGAAGATCAGGCTCGGGATCGTCGCCATGAGCGACGCCGCGGCCAGCGGGCCGAGCCTGGCCACCCCCTCGGGGCCGGTGAACCGCACCAGCGTGAGCGGGAGTGTCATCACGTCGGGGTCCTGGAGGATCACGAGCGCGAACAGGAACTCGTTCCACGACGAGATGAAAGAGAACAGCAGCGTGGCCACCACGCCGGGCGCGAGCAGCGGCGCCACCACGCTGGCGATCGAGCGCAGCCGGGTCGCGCCGTCGACGGCCGCGGCCTCCTCCAGCTCGCGCGGGACGGCCCGCACGTAGCCCTGGAGCATCCACAGCGCGAACGGCAGCGTGAACGTCACGTGCACGACGACGAGCCCCGGCAGGGTGTTCACCAGCTCCAGATCCCGAAGGATCATGAAGAGCGGGATGATGATCAGGATGAACGGGAAGACCTGGCTGACCAGCACCCACCCGATCGCGACCTTGTTGAGCAGGCTGCGGTAGCGGGCCATGGCGTACGAGGCCGGCAGCGAGATCAGCACCGTGATCACGCTGCTGAACAGCGCCACGACCAGGCTGCGGCCGGCCGCGCCGATCAGGTCCTGCTCGCCGAAGGCGTCGGAGAAGTTGGACAGGGTCGGCTCGCGCGGGATCCACGTCGGGTCGGCGAGGGCCATCTCCTGGGGCGTCTTCAGCGCCGTGGACAGCAGCCAGAACAGCGGGAAGGCCAGGAAGACGATGTACGCGACCAGCGCGACGTACTGCGGGGCGCGTCTCATCGGGTCTCCCTCATCTGGCGCCACAGGTACAGGCCGAGCACCGCGAGCACGACGATCGCCATGGCCAGGCCGAGCATCGAGGCGTATCCGGCCATCCGGTAGCGGAAGGCCTCCTCGTAGGCGAACAGCATGGGCAGCCGGGTCTGGCCGCCGGGCCCGCCCTGGGTGAGCACGTAGACCAGGCCGAACTGGTTGATGTTCCACACGAAGTCGAGCGAGGTGATCGACACGATCACCGGCCGGAGCTGCGGGAGCGTGATGCTCCAGAACCGCCGCCAGCGGCCGGCGCCGTCGACCTCGCCGGCCTCGTAGAGCTCCTTGGGGATGCCCTGGAGGCCCGCGAGCAGCACGACGGTGGTCTGCGGCATGCCGGTCCAGACGCCGACCACGATGATCGCGGGCAGCGCGAGCGAGAAGTCGGCCAGCCAGTTGACGTGCGTGCCGAGCAGGCTGTTCAGGATGCCCGCGTCAGGGTGGTAGACGAGCTTCCACATCAGGCCGATGACCACCGGCGGCATCGCCCACGGCACCACCGCGAGCACCCGGGCCAGGGTCCTGAAGCGCAGGTTCTGGTTGAGCAGCACGGCCAGGCCGAGCGCGGCCAGGAACTGCAGCACGGTCACCGAGACCGACCAGATCGCGCCGATCCGGAACGAGGCCCAGAAGTCGTCGTCGGTGAGCAGCCGGCCGAAGTTCTCCAGGCCGACGAAGCTGGTCTCGTGGACGCGCGTGTTGCGGGCGTCGGTGAAGGCCAGGCCGATGCCGTACAGGAGCGGGCCGATGCTGAACAGCGCGACGGGAACCAGCGCGGGCAGCATGAGCAGCCACATCTCGCGGTTCCTGCGCGACTTGGGGCGCCGCCGGGAAGGCGGGCGCCGGGGTGGTGCCGCCGTGGTCACGGTCGCGGTCACGTCCTGCCTCCCTCATGTCCGTAGGTCTCGCCCGCCGTCGAGGCCCGCACCACCAGGCGCGGCGGCACGGTGATCACGCGCGGCGCGGCGTCGTCGCCGTTCAGCCGGTCGAGCAGCAGCTCGGCGGCGGCCTTGCCGCGCTCGGCCGAGCCGAGCGAGACGCTCGACAGCGACGGCCAGGACGCGGCGGCCAGGTCGGTGTCGTCCATGCCGACCACCGCCACGTCGTCGGGCACCCGGCGGCCGGCCGCGCGCAGCACGTCCAGGGCGCCGAGCGCGATCAGGTCGTTGGCGCACATCAGCGCGTCTACGTCGGGCGCCCGGTCCAGCAGCTCGGCCACCGCGCGGCCCCCTTGCGCGCGGTAGAAGTCACCGATCTGGACGAGGTCGTCGTCGTAGGGCAGTCCGAGCTGCTCCAGCGCCTCGCGGTAGGCCGCGCCTCGCGAGGCGCCGGGCCAGGTGTCGGGCGGGCCGTTGACCAGCGCGATGCGCCGGCGGCCGAGCGCGTGCAGGTGGTCGACGGCGAGCCTGACGCCGGTACGCGAGTCGGCCCGCACGTTGTCCACCGGCGTGCCCTCCGGCACCGTGCCGATGATCACGACGGGCGCCCTGGCCGCGGCCAGCATCTGCAGGTGGGCGTCGGTGACCCGGAGCGGGCTCATGATCAGCCCGTCCACGTACCGCTCGCCCAGGCTGTGCAGCACGTCGATCTCGTCGGCCACGACCGCGTCGGTCGAGTGCAGCACGAGCCGGTAGCCGGCCGCCTTGAGCACCGGCTGGATCTGGCGCAGCATCGCCAGGTAGGCGGGGTTGCCGACGTCGGCCATGGCGAAGGCCACCTGGTGGGTGCGCCGGGACTTGAGCGACCTGGCCACGGCGTTGCGCACGTAGCCCAGCTCGTCGGCGGCGGCCATCACCTTGCGCACGGTCTCCTGCCTGGTCGGCAGGCCGTTGAGGACCCGCGAGACGGAGGCGATCGAGACACCGGCGCGCTCGGCGATCGTGGTGATCGTGGGTCCGTCGGCCAAGGCTGTCCTTCCAAGAAGGTAAACGTTTACGGGAAAGTGTCTGTAAACGTTTACCGTGTTTCGCACATGAAACCGGCCCGTAACTTCGGGGTCAAGTCACGATCCCATAACGCCAGGTCAGCGGGCATGTCGGCAAAAGAAGAGCGCCCGCTCCCCCGGGCTCGGGGAAGCGGGCGCACAAGGGCCCGTGACGGCGGGCGCTCAAGGGCCCTTGGCGGCGGGTGCGCGAGGGTCGGCGGCAGCGGGCGCCCGCCGGGGTTACGCGGGACGTTCGGCGGGGACGGGCGCGGGGGCCGTCCGCCCGGTGAGCGAACGGATCGCCGGGGCGCCGCTGAGCGCGACGACGGCGGCCAGGACGGCCGGGATGATCAGCGCCACGGGCAGCGACTTCGTCGCCTCGGCCACGTACCCGAGGACCGCCGGGCCGAGCAGCAGCCCGCTGTAGCCGAAGGCCGTCACCATGGCCAGCGCGCGGCCCACCGGACCGCCCGCCGCGCCGACCGCGCTGAACAGCACCGGCACGACCGTGGCCAGCCCCACGCCCGCCAGCGCCCAGCCGGTCCACGCGCACACCACGCGCAGCGCCCCGCCGAACACCGGCGCGCCGAGCACCAGGACGTACCCCAGGGTGGCGAAGCCGCCGGCGAGCTGGATCGTGCGCACCGAGCCGAGCCGGGCCCTGATCGGGTCGCCGAGCAGGCGGATCGTCGTCATGGCGACCGAGAAGATCGTGTAGGCGAGCGGCGCGGCGGCCGGGTCGGTGTTCAGCACCCAGCGGGCGTGCAGCGCGGCCCAGTCGATGGCGGCGCCCTCGCTCAGGTGCCCGGCGAAGGCCGCGACCCCGAGCAGCGCGATGAGCGCCCACTTCAGCGTGCCGCCGCTCTCACCGCCGTCCGCCTCCTCGCCGGCCTGCCGGGCGGCGTCGGGCAGGAGCAGGCGGCAGGCCAGGAGGTACAGGAACGGCACCACGATCGCCGCCGTCACCAGCAGCGCCTGCGGGTCGATCGCCATCCGCAGCACGAGGGACGTCAGCAGGCCCCCGGCCGCCCCACCCAGGCTCCACGTGCCGTGGAAGGCCGAGATGATCGGCCGGCCGTAGACCCGCTCGACCTCGACGGAGTGGGCGTTGATGGCGACCTCGACCACCCCCAGCCCGATCCCGAACAGCAGCGCCAGCGCCATCAGCGCCCCGTACGAGGGCGCCAGCGCGGGCCCGAGGAGCAGCACGGCCGACAGCGGCCCGCCGACCCAGCACACCCGCCGGCTCGACCACCTGTCCACCAGCCGCCCGGCCACCAGCATCGACACCAGCGCGCCACCGGAGATCAACAGCAGGACGGTGCCCAGTCTGGCGGCGCCGAGGCCGAGGCGGTCGTTCAACGAGGGCAGCCCGGCCGCCCACAGACCCATCACGAATCCGCTGAGAGTGAAGAGACCGAAGACTCCGACACGAGCCCGTTTGGCATCAATGAGGCTTTTGTTCACGCCAAGAGCATAAGCTGTGATGTGTGAGAAGTGCTACGACGAGCGGCGAACTTCGCGCGCACAACCGGGTCCGGCTGCTGCGCGCCGTGCACGACTGCGGGGCGACCCGTACCAGGTCGCAGCTCACCCGCGACCTGAACCTGGCCAGGGGCACGGCGTCGGTGCTCGTCGCCGGCCTGGCCGAGGACGCCCTGCTGCACGAGGAGCCCGCCGCCGGGCACACCAGGGGACGGCCCACGCAGGTGCCCGGCCCCCACCCGCGGGGCCCGCTGGCCCTGGCCGCCGACGTGCGCGAGGACGCCTGGGAGCTGGCGGCGTGCGAGCTGGGCGGACGGGTGAGCGTCCTGGAGGTCCAGCCGCACGACGGCACCCCGGAAGGCGCCCTGGCCTCGCTGGGCCAGGCGGTGTCGGACCACCTGTCGCGGCGGGTGGTGGGCCTCGGGGTGGCGCTCGCGGGCCCGGTCCGGCACGACGGGCTGGTCGACATCGCCCACCTGGGCTGGCGGTCGGTGGACGTGCCCCGGCTGCTGGCCCTCGGCCGGCGGGCGCCCGGCCCGGACCCGGTCGTGGTGGGCAACGACGCGGGCCTGGCCGCCCTGGCCGAGGCCCGCCGGGGACGGCTGCGCGGCGTACGGCTGGGCCTGCACCTGCACGTGGACTTCGACCTCGGCGGCGTCCTCGTCGTGGACGGCCGGCCGCTGGACGGCGCGAGCGGCCCCGGCGCCGAGTTCGGCCACATGCCGCTGGGCGGCGGCGACCGGCCGTGCGCGTGCGGCGCGACCGGCTGCTGGGGCCAGGAGGTGGGCGCGAACGCGCTGCTGCGCCACGTGGGCCTGGCCTACGGCGGCGGCCGGGGCCGCGCGCAGGCGGAGGAGGTGCTGGCCGGCAGCCGGGAGGCGGTCGAGGCGGGGGCCCGCGCGCTCGGCCTGGGCATCGCCGCCCTGGTCAACGCCCACGATCCCGAGGTCGTCACGCTCTCCGGGCACGGCCCCGCGCTGCTGGAGCGCGCGGGCGAGGCCCTGACCGGCTCCTGCGCTCCCGCGCTGATGGCCATCCGGCGGGAGCGCCCGCCCCGGATCGAGGCCGCCGCGCTCGGCTGGCGCGGCACGCTGCTGGGGGCCATGGAGTCGGTCTTCGACGCCTTCCTGACCCCCGAAGGGCTGGAGAGATGGCGTGAAACAGGCCCCGACCAGGGCGCCGACACGCCCGGATCACGAAATGTGACGCATTCCACCCCGAAGCAGAAAATCCTGCAATAGCGCTCGGCCGTACGAGCCCCGACCAGGCGATCTTGCGGGCCCCGGCCCCGCCGCTGTACGGATGGAAGAGCCCGGCGCGCTCACGACCATCGACGGGGGTGGGAACGCATGGATCTGGAACTCGCGCTCCGCATGACCGAGGCCGCTCTGAAGCAGGCCGTCCGGGAGGGCGCGCTGGTCTCCGTGGCGGTCGTGGACGGGGGCGGACATCTGGTGTCTTTCCAGCGTATGGCGGGTGCGGAGATCGCCGGGCCGGTGCTCGCGCCGGGCAAGGCGTACACGTCGGTGGCCCTTCGCACGGCCACCGCCGACCTCGCTCCGCTGGTGGCGCCGGGAGGGGAGCTCTTCGGCCTGACGGGTGACCGATTTGTCTGTTTTGGTGGTGGTGTCCCCCTCTGGGCGGACAACGGCGAAGGGGAACGCGTGGTCGGCGGCGTAGGGGTCAGCGGCGGCACGATCGCCCAGGACGTGGCGTGCGCCGAAGCGGCCGCCCTGGTGTGGCGGACTCGTTGAGCGGGCGCTTTCCGCAACACGAACCGCTGGTATCCGCCATGATTAGCCACTGCACCACGGGAAACACTTTCCCGAACCCAACTCCCCGAGGAGAGAAACGAGATGGCACTTCCCACTCTCACCCCCGAGCAGCGTCAGGCGGCTCTGGCGAAGGCGGCCGAGGCCCGCGCGGCCCGCACGGCCCTGCTCGCCAAGGTCAAGGCGGGCGAGCTGACCTTCGCCCAGCTCCTGGAGCGCGACGACGACATCGCGAAGAAGATCAAGGTGTCCCAGGCCCTGCGCGCGGTCAAGGGCGTCGGCCCGGCCAAGGCCACCGCGCTCATGGAGGAGGCCGGCGTCGACGAGAAGCGCCGTCTCGGCGGCCTGGGCGCCCAGCAGCGCAAGAAGCTGGTCGACGCGCTCGGCTAGAACCGGGCGGCCGGGTCCGCGCGCCACGGCGCGCGGACCGGCCGGCGACCCCTCGTAGGGCCAGGAGGGGCCGGAGAGCGGCGAGCGCTCCACGGCGGGCCCGGCCGAGGGGTCAACCTCAGGCGAAGGTCAGGACCTGAGGTAGGCCAGCACGGCGAGCACGCGGCGATGCTGGTCGCTGTCGTCGGCGTAGAGGCCGAGCTTGTTGAAGATGCTCCTGATGTGCTTCTCCACGGCGCCGTCGCTGATGACGAGCTGCCGCCCGATGGCCGGGTTGGACTTGCCCTCGGCCATCAGCCCGAGCACCTCACGCTCGCGCGGCGTGAGCTGCGCCAGCGGGTCGTCCTTGCGTCTGCGGACCATCAACTGGGACACCACCTGCGGATCGAACACGGTGCCCCCCGCCGCCACCCGCCGCAGCCCCTCCAGGAACTCGTCGACGTCGACGACCCGGTCCTTCAACAGGTAGCCCACCGCGCCACGGGCGTCGGCGAGCAGATCGTCGGCGTAGGAGACCTCGACGTACTGCGACAGGATGAGCACCGGGGCGCCGGACACCCTGCGCCGGGCCTCGACCGCCGCCCGCAGCCCCTCGTCGGTGAACGACGGCGGCATGCGCACGTCGACCACCGACACATCGGGCCTGTGCTCGACGATCGCCTCCACGAGGGCGTCACCGTCCCCCACGGTGGCGACCACCTCGAAGCCGAACTCCTCCAGCAGCCTGACCAGGCCCTCCCTGATCAGAACCGCGTCATCGGCCACGACTACCCGCACGGCACCTCCGCCACGATCACCGTCGGCCCGCCGTCCGGCGACCGAACGGTGAGCTCCCCGTCAACGGCGCGGAGCCGGTCGGCCAGACCGGCCAGGCCGTGTCCCTTGGCGACGTGTGCGCCGCCCACCCCATCATCCCCGATCGTGAGCATGAGGACGTCACCGATGCGGGCGAGCTGGACCGTGCAGATGGTCGCGCGGCTGTGTTTGGCCACGTTGGTGAGGGTTTCCGCGCAGACGAAGTAGATCGCGTTCTCGGTCGCCGCCTGGAAGCGGCCCACCGTCTGCACGTCGAGGTCGACCGGCACCGTGCAGCGGCCGGCCAGGGCCGCCAGGGCGGGCGCGAGGCCGCGGTCGGACAGGATGGGCGGCGCGATGCCGCGCGAGAGGGCGCGCAGCTCGTCGAGCGTCTCGCGGGTGGCGCTGATCGCCTCGCCGATCGTGGCCGAGGCGGCCTGCGGGTCCTTGGCGAGCTGCCGCTGCGCCCTGGACAGCTCCATGGCCAGCGAGACCAGGCGCTGCTGCGGGCCGTCGTGGATGTCGCGCTCCAGCTTGCGCAGCGCGTTGGCCTCGGCGGAGACGGCCGCCGCCCGGCCCTCGGCCAGGTCGTCGATGCGCTCCTGCAGCTCGGCGACGCCGGTCAGCAGCGCCCGGCCGAGCCCGGCCCTGACCAGCGCGGCCCCGCGCACCATGAACGGCATGATGAAGGCGAACACCAGGCCGAGCGAGACGTAGAAGATCGTGTTCACGACGTAGCCGGTGCCGATCCCGAGCAGCTGGGGCAGCTCCATGTTGCCGGGGATGCGCGAGGTGATCAGGCCGTAGAGCGGGTAGGTCAGCCCGAGGATCGGGATCGCCCAGAACACCACGGTCAGCACGAACGCCAGGACGGCGAACGGGAAGTTCAGGACGCCGTGCAGCAGGTCCAGCCACGACTGGCCGTTGGTCAGCGGGTTGACGATCCGGCGGAAGCGCCCCGCCCCCTCCGGCGCCGGACGGTAGCGCGGCCGTACGGGCGGCCGCTTGAGCACGTCGGACAGCCAGCCGCGCTCGGCGTCGGCGAAGCCCCTCGCCACCAGGAGCGTGCCGGCCAGCAGCGGCACGCCGATCCACACGACCGCGGTGCCGACGCCCGCGGCGAAACCGGCAATCATGATCACGAAGCCGATGACGGCCGTCGGGAATCCGACCAGCGTGTAGCGGGTGTCGAGAAGGACACGCCTCATCAGGGAGCGCATGCATTGAAGGCTAAGTCCCCCGGCGGGGCGGTACGAGCCGGTACGCAGGCGTCCGGTGGTAGGGCCAGCCCTACCACCGGGGGTGGTGTGATCTTGACCTGAAGAGTGCGGCCTGCGGCAATGTGCGCGAGCCCCCGGGACGGAAGCCTTGAGTCATCCGCTCCCCCGCTCGAAACGAGGCTCCCCATGACCGTCCTGCTCGATCGTCCGGCGCCGGTACAGGCGCCGGTCCGGGCGCCGCGCGCGACGGCGCGGGACCCGTTCATCGACCTGCTGCGCGTGCTCGGCATGGCGCTCATCGTGCTCCAGCACTGGACGATCCCCGTCCTGTCCTACGAGGGCGGCCGGCTGACCACGGGCAACGCGCTGTCCACGCCGGGGGTGTGGGTGGTGACGTGGCTCAGCCAGGTCATGCCGCTGGTGTTCTTCGCCGGCGGGGCGGCCAACGCGATCAGCCGCGGCCGGTCGGCCAAGAGCGACCAGGAGTGGCTGGCCGGACGCCTGCGCAGGCTCGCCTGGCCGTTGCTGCCGCTGGCGGCGGTGTGGATCCCGCTGCCCCACGTGCTGCTCACGCTGGGGGTGCCGGAGCAGCCGCTGGAGGTGGGCGCCAAGCTGACCGGGCAGTTGCTGTGGTTCCTGGCCGTGTACCTGATCGCGGTCACGGTCACGCCGTACGCGCTGCGTCTGCACCGCAGGTTCGGCGTGCTCGTCCCCGTCGCGCTGGCGGCCGGGGCGGCGCTGACGGACGTGGTGCGCTTCTCCACCGGCCTGGAGGCGGCCGGTTACCTGAACATCGTCTTCGTGTGGCTGGCCGTGCACCAGATCGGCTTCTTCTACGCCGAGGGCCGGGTGCGGATGGCCGGGTTGCTGGCGGCCGGCGGGTTCGGCGTGGCGGCGCTGCTGGTCGGGTTCGGCCCCTACCCCGGCAGCATGATCGGCCTGCCCGGCGCCGAGGTGTCCAACATGGCCCCGCCCACGCTGGCCATCCTGGCCGTCGGCGTCGGCCAGATCGGCCTGGCCGTGCTGCTGCGCCCCTGGCTGGTCCGGCTGCCCCTGCGCCGCGTCCTGGACTGGGCCGGCCCGCGGATCATGACCGTCTACCTGTGGCACATGCCCGCGCTGTTCGCCGTGACCGGCGTCGTCGTGGTCCTGCTGGGTGTGGAGACGCCAGAGCCGGGCAGCCTGTCCTGGTTCGCCGGCTGGCCGGTGTGGTTCGGGATGTTGTGCCTGGTCATGTGGGGGCTGGTACGGGCGTTCGCCAGGTTCGAGACCCCGCCGTCGCTGCCGTACGGGAACGCCGGCCGGGGGGCCATGCTGGTGGCCGCCGGGCTGGTCGGAGCCGGGCTCCTGACGCTGACCGTGGGCGGCTTCGCGCCGGGCGGCGGCCCGTTCCTGGCGGTGCTGGCGGTGCTCGGCGGCCTGCTGATGACGGCGCCCAAGGCCCGCGCGTAACACCGACGAAATCCGTGCCCGGCCACAATCGGGGACCATGACGATGATTCGCGACCTGAACGAGGACGACGTGCCCGCGGTGGCCGCCATCTACGCCCATTACGTGACCGGCGGCGTGGCCACGTTCGACGAGGTCCCGCCGGAGGCCGGCGAGTGGCGGGCCAGGGCGGCGGCGCTCACGGCGGCGGGGCTGCCGTTCCTGGTGGCCGAGGACGACGGCGTGGTCACCGGTTACGCCTACCTCGGCCAGTACCGGCCCAAACCCGCCTACCGCCACAGCCTGGAGGTCTCGATCTACCTCGCGCCCGGGTCCACCGGCCGCGGGCTCGGCCGCCTGCTGCTGGGCGAGCTGATCCGGCGGGCGCCGGCGACCGGCGCGCGCTGCCTGATCGCGGTGATCGCCGACGGCGGCGACCCGGCCTCGCTGCGGTTGCACGCCGCCTTCGGCTTCCAGGACGTGGGACGGCTGAGGAACGTGGGGTTCAAGCACGGCCGCTGGATCGACACCGTGCTGCTGCAACTCGACCTCCCCCAGGGGGCGGCGGGTTCGACCATGCGGCAATCTTCGGCAGGATAGATACCGTGAGCCTTCTCGTTGACCGCCTGCCGGAAGAGATCGACGCCGATCCCGACGCCATATTCGACGCGTTCGTCGCCTGGAACGCCGAACGGGGGCTCACGCTCTATCCCGCCCAGGAGGAGGCCCTCATCGAGGTCGTCTCCGGCAACAACCTGATCCTCGCGACGCCGACCGGCTCGGGCAAGTCGCTGGTGGCCGCCGGAGCCCACTTCGCCGCGCTGACCCGTGACATGCGCACGTTCTACACCGCGCCGATCAAGGCGCTGGTGTCGGAGAAGTTCTTCGACCTGTGCGCCGTCTTCGGCACCGACAACGTCGGCATGATGACCGGCGACGCCAGCGTCAACCCGGGCGCGCCCATCATCTGCTGCACGGCCGAGATCCTGGCCAACGTGGCCCTGCGCGACGGCGCGGCGGCCGACATCGGCCAGGTCGTCATGGACGAGTTCCACTTCTACGCCGAGCCCGACCGCGGCTGGGCCTGGCAGGTGCCGCTGCTGGAGCTGCCCGACGTGCAGTTCGTCCTGATGTCGGCCACGCTCGGCGACGTGTCGATGTTCGAGCGCGACCTGACCAGGCGCACCGGGCGGCCCACGTCGGTGGTCAAGCACGCCGAGCGGCCGGTGCCGCTGGTGTACTCGTACCGGATGACGCCGCTGCACGAGACGCTGGAGGAGATGCTCACCACCGGGCAGGCCCCCGTCTACGTCGTGCACTTCACGCAGGCCGCCGCCATGGAGCGGGCCCAGGCGCTCATGTCGATCAACATGTCGACCAAGGCCGAGAAGGAGGCCATCGCCGCGATGATCGGCGGCTTCCGGTTCACCACCCGGTTCGGCCGGGCGCTGTCGCGGCTGGTCAAGCACGGCATCGGCGTCCACCACGCCGGGATGTTGCCCAAATACCGGCGGCTGGTGGAGCGGCTGGCCCAGGCCGGGCTGCTGAAGGTCATCTGCGGTACCGACACGCTCGGCGTCGGCGTCAACGTGCCCATCCGCACGGTCCTGTTCACCGCCCTGTCCAAGTACGACGGCAACAAGGTGCGCCGGCTGCGCGCCCGCGAGTTCCACCAGATCGCCGGCCGGGCCGGCCGCGCGGGCTTCGACACCATCGGCTACGTCGCCTGCCAGGCCCCCGAGCACGACATCGAGAACGCCAAGGCGCTGGCCAAGATCGGCGACGACCCCAAGCGGCGGCGCGGCTACGCCCGCAAGAAGCCGCCGGAGGGTTTCGTCGGCTGGAGCGAGGAGACGTTCGAAAAGCTGCAGCAGGCCGAGCCCGAGCCGCTCAACTCCCGCTTCAAGGTGAGCAACGCGATGCTGCTGGCCGTGATCAACCGGCCGGGCGACTGCTTCCAGGCGATGAAACACCTGCTCACCGACAACCACGAAGACCGCAAGTGGCAGCGGCGGCACATCAGCCAGGCCATCGCCATCTACCGGTCGCTGCTGGCCGGCGGCATCGTCGAGCAGTTCGCCGAGCCCGACGAGCAGGGCCGCCGGGCCCGGCTGACGATCGAGCTGCAGGAGGACTTCGCGCTCAACCAGGCGCTGTCCACGTTCGCGCTGGCCGCCTTCGACCTGCTCGACCGCGAGTCGCCCTCGTACGCGCTCGACATGGTCTCGATCGTCGAGTCCATCCTCGACGACCCCCGCCAGATCCTGTCGGCCCAGCTGAAGAAGGCGCGCGGCGAGGCGGTCGCCCAGATGAAGGCCGACGGCATGGAGTACGAGGAGCGCATGGAAGCGCTCGCCGGGGTCATGTACCCGATGCCGCTCGACACCCTGCTGCTCGGGGCGTACGAGACCTACCGGCGCGGCCACCCGTGGGTCGGCGACTACACCGTCAGCCCGAAGTCGGTGGTGCGCGACATGTTCGAGCGGGCCATGACGTTCGGCGAGTACATCCAGTTCTACGAGCTGGCCCGCTCCGAGGGCACGGTGCTGCGCTACCTGGCCGACGCCTACCGCACGCTGTCGCGCACGGTCCCGGAGCACCTGAAGACCGAGGACCTGGTCGACCTGATCGAGTGGCTGGGCGAGCTGGTCCGGCAGGTCGACTCCTCGCTGATCGACGAGTGGGAGAAGCTCACCAACCCCGAGGAGGCGCTGGAGCGCCAGGCGCAGCTGGAGACCAAGGTGCGGCCGGTCACGGCCAACCCGCGGGCCTTCCGCGTGCTGGTGCGGAACGCCATGTTCCGGCTGGTCGAGCTGTGCGCCATCGAGAAGGAGGACGAGCTGGAGGAGCTGGCCCCCGACGTCGACTGGGGCGCGGCGCTCGACGCGTACTACGCCGAGCACGAGGAGATCTTCACCGACGCCGACGCGCGCGGGCCCGCGCTGCTGCGGATCGAGGAGGAGAGCGGCCTGTGGCGGGTGCGCCAGACGGTCAAGGACCCGGCCGGCGACGGCGACTGGGGCATCGACGCCCAGGTCGACCTGACCGCCTCCGACGAGGAGGGCCGGGCCGTGCTGCACGTGCTGGGGCTCAACCGGCTCTAGAGGCTCCGCGAAAGAGAACAAGCCGTGTGCCGGAACGGACTGGCAAGGGCGTTCCGGCACCGGCTTGTCGCTTCATTGTCAGGCGGCGAAGTTAGGCGTCCGGTCATGACGATGTCTCAAGATCGAGACATTCAGCACTCCGCCAGGTCGCAGATCTTGGCGAGCATCGTGCCCGCGTCCTTGCGCTGCTGCCTGAAGTCGGACTTGGCGGGCTTGCCCCACTCACCGCCGGCCGTGTAGAGGATCAGGGCGTTCGCGCGGCGGGTCACGACGGCCCGCTCGCCGCCGACGGCGGGCTTGCCGTGGGAGTAGGCCTGGCCGACGACCTGCAGGCCCTCGTCGCCGAGCGCCAGCTTGGCGACGCTGTACCGGTAGCCCGCGGTGCCGCAGGTCCGTACGGCCGTCCTGAGGTCGCCGACCGCCTTGCCGGCGGCCTCCGGCGAGGAGTAGAGGATCACCTGCTCGGACTTGGAGTAGTCGGGCACCGACGTGTACACGATCGTCCTGGCCGCCGCGCGACCGGCCAGGCCCAGCCCGGCCTTCTGGCACGGGTTCACGACGAGCTGCGCGTTCTTCTTGCCCGACACCGTCCAGCTGTGCTCGGGGTTGGGGTCCTTCTTGGCGGCGGCCTTCTCGTACAGCAGGAAGTTGCCCGGGATGGCCAGGCTGGCCGCGACGAACAGTGCTGTGATCATGGGACAAAATGGTAGGGGTGAGCGACGAAAACCTCAGACGCGTGCTCGGGCTGCTCTGTCAGGACGACACCCTGCGCGCACTCGCGTCCCTGGTGCTCGGTGACACCGGCGATCTGCCCCCGAAGGCTCTCGACCGCCTGGCCAGCGGCGGCCTGGCCGAGCGCGGCGACGACGGCAAGTGGCGGGCGCGGCCGGAGCGGTTCCGCGAGCTGCTGCGGGAGCAGGCCGAGCCCCCCGCCGAGCTGAGCGCCGAGGAGCGGGTGCTGCGCACGTTCCTGGTCGACGGCCGGCTGACCACCATGGGCATGCGCCGCGACAAGCGGCTGGTCGTGCTGCGCTACATCTCGCGGGTGTTCGAGCCGGGCGTGCGCTACCCGGAGAAGGACGTCAACGTGGCTCTGCGGGCCTTCCACGACGACTTCGCGGCGCTGCGCCGCTACCTGGTGGACGAGGGGATGCTGTCCAGGGAGGGCAACGTCTACTGGCGCAGCGGCGGGCCGGTCGAGGTGTGATGCCGGAATGAGCGCGGTCAGGGGCGGCGCAGGCGGGCGCGGTAGTCGCGGGGCGGGAGGCCGTACTCGCGCCTGAAGGCGCGGCTGAAGTGGAACGGGCTGACGAAGCCCGAGGCGGCCGCCACCTGGCCGACGTCCAGGTCGGTCACCTCCAGCAGGCTCGCGGCGTGCCGCACCCGCGCCTTCCGTACGGCGCCCATCGGGGTCTGGCCGGTCCGGGCCGCGAACACGTGCGCGAACCTCGACGGCGACAACGCCACGGCCCGGGCCAGCGAGGCGACCGAGTGCCGGGCGCCGGGCTCGGCGGCGATGAGGTCGAGCGCGCGGCGCACCCGTTCGTCGCCGTCCTCGGACCCGGGCGCGGGCACGGCTCCGGCCGAGGCCGTGGCCAGCACCAGCACCTCCTCCACCGCGCCGAGCACCAGCTCACGCGCGGGGCCCGACCTGACGACCGCCGGCGGCGGCGCGGTCGCGGCGGGCGGACCGGTGGGTGGACCGGTGGGCGTGGCGTCGCCCGGGATCCAGCGGGCGTCCTGGAGTGCGCGGCCGAAGGCCCGGTCGACGCGCTCACGCACCCCCGCGGGCACGCCCTCGACCAGGTGACAGCCGGTGGCCACGGCGTACGGCGCGAGCCAGCCCGTCCAGGAGGGACGCGGCTGGAAGTGCACCCACCAGAACCGCCACCGTTCCGCCCCCGGCGCGACCCGGTAGCGCTGCGGCGAGTCCGGCCCGAGCACCGCCAGATCCCCCTCCCGCACGGTGAACGCCGCCCCCGCCTGCTCGACGCGCCCCTCCCCCGCCTGGGTCCACAGCAGCAGCCAGCTCGGCGAACCATGGGGGCGGCGGGTGCCGTAGCCGGCCGGCTGGTCGAAGTGGCCCACGATCGTCAGCTCGGCAGCAGGAACAGACAGGTTCTCAGCGGTCACGGTCATACCGTCCCACGAGCCGGGTCCCTACCGTGAAGGGCATGAGGCTGAACGACTTCCACGACCGGGGGTACGTGCTCGTCCCCGCGCTGCTGGCTCCGGAGGAGGTGGCCGAGCTGCGCGAGGAGTTCATGGCCCTGCACGCCGGCGGCCCGATCCCCGGACATTTCACCCCTCGTCCCCAGGATCCGGGCGCCCCCTACGACGTCCTGCGCGACTACCCCCGGATCATGCACCCCCACCAGGTGAACGACGTCGCCCTGCGCTACCTGCTCGACGCCCGCTTCGCCGAGATCCTGCGCGAGCTGCTCGGCGAAGAGCCGATAGCAGCCCAGAGCATGTTCTACTTCAAGCCGCCGGGGGCCCGGGGGCAGGCGCTGCACCAGGACAACTTCTACCTGCGCGTCGAGCCGGGCACGTGCGTGGCCGTCTGGGTGGCGCTCGACCAGGTCGACCGCGCCAACGGCGGGCTGGAGGTGGTCCCCGGCACTCATCTGATGGACCTGTTCTGTCCCGAGGAGGCCGACCAGGATCTCTCCTTCACCCGCGAGTACGTCCCGCCGCCCCCGGGCCTGGAACGGGCGCCCGTGGACATGCGGCCCGGCGACGTGCTGTTCTTCAACGGCAGCCTGGTGCACGGGTCGGAGCCCAACACCACGGCCGACCGGTTCAGACGCAGCTTCATCTGCCACTACACCGGCCGCTCGGCCGAGCGCATCTCGGCCTACTACGAGACGCTGACGATGGACGGGGAGCGCGTGCTCCTGGAGCCGTCCACCGGCGGCGGCCCCTGCGGCACCGAAGCCACCGGCCCCCACTGACCGCACTCACATCACCGGGCGGGACACCGGCCGGGACACCGGCCGGGACGCCCGCCGGTGTGCCGCCGTCAGCCGCCGGATATGTCGGACTCCGCCTCGTCCGGGACCACGCAGTCCCACGGATCGTCGAGCCACCCGTCAGGCAGTTGCACCTTCTGACGCTCGCCCGACTTCCCCCGGGGCGTGTCGGTGTTCGGCGGCCACGGCTGGTCGTGGTCCAGCTTGGCCAGCCCCTCCCGGAGCCCGTCGAGCGACTCGGCCGTGGCCAGCTCCCGCCGCAGCGCGCTCCCGACCTCGAACCCCTTCAGATACCAGCCGACGTGCTTGCGGAAGTCGGCGATCGCGTACCGCTCGATGTCGAAGCACTCGGTGAGGCCGGCCGCGTGGCGCTCCATCATCCCGGCCACCTCGCCGAGCGTCGGCCTGACCCGCTCGGGGCTGCCGTTGAAGGCGTTCTCCAGATCCTTGAACAGCCACGGACGCCCGAGGCACCCACGCCCGACCACCACGCCGTCGCACCCGGTGCGCGCCACCATGCGCAACGCGTCGTCGGCGGACCAGATGTCGCCGTTGCCCAGCACCGGGATCTCGGGCACGGCCTCCTTCAGGCGCGCGATCGCCTCCCAGTCGGCCACGCCGCCGTAGTGCTGCCTGGCGGTCCGCGCGTGCAGCGCGATCGCCGCCACGCCCTCCTCGACCGCGATGCGGCCCGCGTCGAGGTAGGTCAGGTGGTCGTCGTCGATGCCCTTGCGCATCTTCATCGTCACCGGCAGCGGGCCCGCGTTCGTCACGGCCGCCCGCAGGATCCGCCGCAGCAGGTTCCTCTTGTACGGCAGCGCCGACCCGCCCCCGCGCCTGGTCACCTTGGGCACCGGGCAGCCGAAGTTGAGGTCGACGTGGTCGGCGAGGTCCTCCTCGGCGATCATCCTGACCGCCCGCCCGACCACGTCGGGATCGACCCCGTAGAGCTGGAGGCTCCTGGGCCGCTCGGACTCGGCGAACCTGATCATCCTGAACGTCTTGGGATTGCGCTCGACCAGCGCCCGCGTCGTGATCATCTCGCACACGAACAGTCCGGCGCCCTGCTCCCGGCACAACACCCGGAACGCCGCGTTCGTGATGCCCGCCATGGGCGCGAGCACCACGGGCGGCCATACCCCAATCGGCCCAATCTTCACTCCGTCAGTTGTAGCGCAGCTCAGGCCGGAAGCGGTATTCGCCGGATAGGCTGTGGACCGGTATCCCAGGGAGGGATCGATGCTTCTTCGCGTGCGCGTGGCGCTGCCCGACCGTCCAGGGTCTCTGGCCCAGGTCACCAAGGCCCTGGGCACGGCGGGGGCCGACATCACCCAGGTCACCGTCCTCGACCGGGGCGCCGGCACGGCGGTCGACGACATCACCGTCTTCTGCCCCGAGAGCACCCCGCGGGAGGTGCTGGTCAAGAGCCTGGAGAGCGTCGAGGACGTCCATGTGGCGGGCATCTGGCCCACTCGTGAGACCGCCGGCACCTATCCCGAGCTGGAGATCCTCAAGTACATCACCCTGGCCGGCGACCGCGCGCTGACCACGCTCGTCGACTCGCTGCCCGTGCTGTTCAGCGCCGACTGGGCCGCCACGGCCGCCGACCACGGCGTGGTCTACGCGAGCTGGCGCACCCCGCAGGGCCTGGCCGTCCCCAGCCCGGCCCCGCCACGCCCGGCGGCCCTCACGCTGGACGGCGGCGCGCACGCCATCCACGCCCCGCTGCCGCCGCTCGCCCTCACCCTCCTGCTGGCCCGCTCCGAGGGCCCGGCCTTCCACCGCATCGAGGTCCACCGGCTCACCCGGATCCTGGAGATCTTCCTGAGCCTGCCGGCCACCGAACGCAGCGTCGCCCGCCAGCTCCGCAAATAGCGGGAGGCATCTGGTCTGAAAAGGCGCTAGAGTTAGGCACGCAACAGCGCGGAAGTGGCTCAGTGGTAGAGCATCACCTTGCCAAGGTGAGGGTCGCGGGTTCGAATCCCGTCTTCCGCTCGGAGTGGTTCGACTCGGTGGAGTGGCCGAGAGGCGAGGCAGCGGCCTGCAAAGCCGTCCACACGGGTTCAAATCCCGTCTCCACCTCCAAGGACGATTAGCTCAGCGGGAGAGCGCTTCCCTGACACGGAAGAGGTCACTGGTTCAATCCCAGTATCGTCCACCACGCTCCAAGGCCAGACTCGGAAGATCGGGTTCTGGCCTTTTCGCTGTCCGCTCCCCGATTCGCGCTTCAGGTGGACACCTGACGCCCGCCGAGTGGCGGGCGGGCTTCCCGGGGCGCCCGTACCAGCGGGGCCGCCCGTCCGGGCGTAAGGGGCGAGCCTGGGGAAGGGACGTCCCCATGGACATCGAACGTGCCCGCACGGCCTTCGCCGCCGCCTACCGCGAGCTCACGGTCACGGTGAACGAGTCGGACCTGCTCAGGCCCACCAGGTGCGCCGGATGGGCCGGGGTCGACCTGCTCTTCCATGTGCTGTGCGACGCCCAGCGGGCCCTCGTCGCGTTCGCCACCCCCGCGGACGGGCCACCCGACGTGGACCACGTCACCTATTGGAGCTCCTTCCAGCCCGCCGCCGAGGGCGCGGACGCCCACGCCTGGTGGGTACGCAGATCCGCCTCCGCCTTCGCGCGGCCCTCCGGGGTGCTGCGGGTGTGGGCGGACACCGCCCCCGCCGCGGTGCGGGCCGCGCTCGCGGCCGACCCCGCCGGGCACGTCGCCACGCAGGGGCACGTGATCGCCGTGCCCGACCTCCTGGCGACCCTGGCCACCGAGGCCGCCGTCCACCACCTGGACCTCCAGGCCGGACGGCCGCCGGCCCGGGAGGCGCTGGAGCTGGCGGGCGAGACCCTCGACGGGCTGCTGGGCGCGGATCGCCCGTCCCATCTGGACCTGCCCGCGTACGTGCTGGAGGCCACCGGACGGGTGCCGTCCGCCGACGACCGGTTCCCGCTGCTGGGGTGAGCGACGTCCGGGGGGCGTGGTCTCGGCGCTTGTGTGAGGCGGCCGTGCTCCGGCCGTGACCGGCGCGCGGCATGATCGCTGCTCGTGAAGAAGACGATGATCGCCGCCCTGGCGGCCTGCGCCTGTGTGCTGACGGCGACCGTGCCCGCCCAGGCCGCCCCCAAGGACCCCGTACGCGCTCTCAAGGCCAAGCTCGCCACCGGGCACGGCGTGCGGTTCACCGAGACGACCATGCTCTCGGGCGAGAAGAAGGCCAAGATCCAGAGCCGCAAGGGGACCTTCCAGTTCAACGCCAAGGGCGTGGCGGCCTCCGACATCTCCGCCGTCCCCGTGGGCCGTCCCCGCGAGCGGACGATCAGCATCGGCAAGGTCAGCTACACCTCGGGCGGCATGTACGCCGAGCGCCTGCCCGAGGGCAAGTCCTGGCTCAAGGGCAACGGCCTGCCCGGCGGCGGCAGCGGCTTCTTCGGGCAGGTGATCAACCCCGTCGAGCCCACGACGCTGGCGGCGCTGGTCAAGAAGGGCGCCCTGCGCGGGAGCACGCTCACCGGGAAGATCACCTTCAAGGAGCTGGCGAGGGTGTCGCGCTGGTTCGACGCCTCGATCCCGCTGCGCATGCACGACGACACGAAGGTCTCCTACACGCTCACGCTGACCTCCGCCGGGCTGGTGAGCAGGGTGAAGTCGTCGTACGCGGCCACGGGGATCTTCGACACCAACCAGTTCGAGGGCGGGACGATCACGATCGACAGCCGCTTCACCGGGTGGGGCGCCAAGGTGTCCATCAAGGCGCCGGACTCCGAGAAGGTGACCTCCGACAGCGGCGAGTGACCGCCCTCCTGGGGCTCTGGCGCACGGGTACGGGGTTCCGGCTTCCGTACCCGTGCGGGTCTTCGTGAGGGACGGCTCAGAGATCGTCCGGGTGCATGCGGAAGTCGTAGCGCTCGGGCAGCGGGCCGGTGGTCAGGCGTGACCAGGTGTCGTGCAGGGCGGGCTCTCCTTCGCGCAGGTCGTCGACGTCGAAGCCGGCGTCGAACAGCGCGCGGGCGCCGTCCCGGTCTCCGGCGGCGAGCAGGGCCCGGGCGCGCAGCAGGACGATCCGGCCGGTCGGGGGCAGGGTGTCCAGGACGGCCAGGCACTCCGCGTGCCTGCCGGCGTCCAGCAGGGCGACGGCGGCCTCCACCGCCAGGGCCCGCCTCAGAACGGCGACCTCCGGCACGGGCGGCCGGGCGTCGGCGTCCACACTCTCCGGGGCGGGCGGCCGGGCGTCGGCGTCCGGAGCCTTCGGGGCGGGGTGTGCCTGGTGGAGGGCGGTGAGGTGGAGGGTGGCGCGGTCGTCCGGGTCCGGGGTGGCGTGGGCCAGGCAGCGGGTCGCCCAGGGGTTGGGGCGCAGCTCGGCGGAGCGCCGCCACGCTCGTACGGCCTCCTCGCGGTCCCGCGCGTGCCAGGCGGCCACGCCCAGGTGGTAGGCCGTCACCCAGGTCTCCGGCGCCTGCTCCAGCAGCCGCCGCCACGGCCCGGACACCAGGCTGTGCCCGGGGTCCGCCGCCACGTCGGTGCGAGGAGGTTCGGGAAAGGCGCCGGTGGTGAGGAGGGTCTGCCAGGGGGACTGCGAGGGGCCGAGGGCGGATTCGGGGAAGGGGGTGCCGGGCGTGCGCACGCCGGTGCGCAGCGTTTCCAGGGCGCCCCAGCCGGAGCCCTCCGCCAGGATCCGGGTGGGCTCCTGGTCGGCTTGCGGCCGCCACTTGTGCCAGGCGGCGGTCACCTCGGCGGCCGGCAGCCGGGCCGCCAGTTCCGCCTCCGCCGCGCGCACCGCCGCCGCCCAGTCCGGGCCGTGCACGGCCTCGGGGTCGGCGCGCAGCGGCCCGTACGCCTCCAGCCACGAGAACGTGCCCCCGCCCGGCAGCGGCACGTGTTCGAGCTGGGTACGGGCCAGCCCCGCCTGGATCTCCAGGTAACCGCCCGTGCCGGGCTCGGTGAGCCATTCCTGCCAGCGACGCCCGCCCCGCCCGCGTCCCCACAGGAAGAGCTTGCGCCCGCGCAGCAGCCCGGTGGACGTCTGCACCAGGCCCGCGCCGGAGCCGTCGAGCGCGGCGATCCAGGGACGACGGTCGCCGAGCTCGAAGAAGTAGTCGGCGGCGTGGCCGGCGCGGGCCGGGTAGCTGCGGTCCAGGCCGTCCCAGGCCGGGAAGGGCACCTGTTCGAGCCGCTCGGTGTAGCCGAAGTGCCAGGCCGTGGCGGCCGGGGCGAGCACGCGGGTCCGCCCGGTCTCGGGGACGGCGATGTTCGACCACCAGTACGCCGGCACCTCGTGCCCGTGCGGGTTGCGCATGCGGACGCCCACGTAGAGGAAGTCCGACCCGCGCGGCAGCCAGAAGTCGACCTGGTACGGCAGGTCCCGGGTGCGCTCCCACTCCCACACGCGCAGCATCGGCGTGCCGTCGGGCCCCTCGGCCTCCCCGGCGAAGACCGGACGGCAGGTCAGGGTGGTGTGGCCGGTCGAGCCGGAGTTCCACTCGACGCCGCCGGAGAACCAGGCGCCGGTCAGCCCGAAGTTGGCCGGTTGCAGCACCGGGTTCCGGTAGAGCAGCTCGCCGTGGTCGCGATGGACCAGCGAGTACAGCCGTCCGCCCCAGCCGGGCAGCACGGTCGCGGTCAGCCGGTCGTTGGCGAGCTGGATCGCCTCGACCCGGCGGGGCCGGCGTGCCCGGTCGTAGCCGTCCTGCGTACGGCAGGGCAGCACGGAGGCGAGCCTGCCGTAGGAGAGCTGGAAGGCCATGTCGGGCGGCGCGCCGGCGACCGTGACGGCGTGCCCGGCGGCGTCGCCCAGGGGCGGCAGCGGGTTGTCCGGGCCGGGCAGCGCGACCGGCAGGGTGATCGTGGTCCGGCGGACGGTTGTCGTCATTTCCCCATTCCCAAGGTCATGCCTTCGGTGACGCGGCGTCCGACCCAGGCGAAGAGCACCACCATGGGCAGCACGACCACGCAGACGCCGGCGAACATGCCGCCCCAGTTGGTGCCGGTGTACTGCTGCTGCTGGGCGAAGCCGATCAAGGCCACCGGCAGCGTCTCCTTCTCGTCATCCTGCATCAGCACCAGGGCGAGCATCGTCTCGTTCCAGGACACGATGAGCTGCAGCACGAAGACGGTGACCAGCCCCGGCCGGGCGACCGGGACCACGATGCGCAGGAAGGTCCGCCACACCCCGGCGCCGTCCAGCGCGGCGGCCTCCTCCAGCTCGCCGGGCAGCGACCGGAAGAAGCCGGTCAGCAGGAAGACGGTGAACGGCATGGCGGTGCCGACGTAGGCCAGGGTGAGGCCGGTCAGGGTGGAGGTGAGCTCCAGGCTGCTCAGCATGAGGAAGATCGGCAGCAGGATGACCTGCGTGGGCACGCCGGTCCCCAGCGCGAACAGCAGCGTGAGCGGCCTTCCGGCGCGGTTCGTCGTCCGGGTCAGCGCGTAGGCGGCCGGCGCCGCGACCGCCACGGCCAGCAGCGAGGACAGCAAGCCCACGACCGCGCTGTTGACCGCGGCCCGGCCGAAGTTCCCGACCTCCAGCGCGGTCAGGTAGTTGTCCGGCGTCGGCGGCATCGGCAGCCGCCACGGATGGTCGAACACCTCGCGGGTGCTCTTCAGCGAGGTGATCAGCACCCAGGCCAGCAGCGCCACGTCGGCGGCGACGACCGCCCACACGGCCATGCGCACGGGCGCGAGCCCCGTCAGTCTCAGGGTCGGTCTCAGGGTCGGTCTCATGGTCTGCCCTCTCAGAACCGGACGGCTTCACGGTCGAGCGCCCGCCGCAGCAGCAGCACCACGGCCGCCGCGATCAGCAGGCTGAACAGCGCGCTGGCGGCGGTCATCCCCAGCTCGGGCGGCGAGCCCGAGCCGCCGTATGTGGCCGCGTAGCTGTAGAGGGCAACGGTCCAGGTGCTGCTCGGCGGGGTGCCCGCGGTGCCGCCGCCGAACACCAGCACCAGCTCGAACACCTTGATCGAGCTGATGGTCCACAGCAGCGCGCAGACGCTGAAGACGTCCCAGCTCAGCGGGATCGTGACGTGCCGCAGCCGCTGCCAGGACGTGGCCCCGAGAAGCGCGCAGTCCTCGTAGAAGTAGGCGGGGATGCGGTCGACGGCGGCCATGATGATCGTGGTGTAGTACCCGACCGCGGCCCAGATCGCCACGATCAGGATGAGCGTGAACGTGTTGTCCACGGCCAGCCACTTGGGCGGGTCGCTCACCCCGAACACGCCCCTCAGGACGGTGTTGACCAGCCCGTCGGGGTTGAACAGGAAGCCCGCCACGATCGCCGGGACCAGCGCGCTGACGATGTTGGGGAAGAACAGGATGTTGCGCGCGACCAGCCGCCCGCGCATCTCCCTGAGCACCATCGTGAGCGCGAAGCCCGTCACGAACGTCACGCCGCCGCCGATGACCAGCAGCTTCAGGGTGTTGAGCAGCGCGGTGTGGAAGACCGGGTCGCCCAGCAGGCGGGCGTAGTTGCGCAGCCCGACGAAGTGCGACTCGCCGTACCCGGCGGTCTGCTGGAGGCTGATCCACACCGCGTAGCAGGCCGGGCCCAGGACGAAGACGGCCAGCAGCGCGAGTGCCGGGGCGACCATGGGGACGAAGGCCCGCTGCCGGGCCCGTCCGGCGGGGCCGGGCCGCGGCTCGGGTGCGAGCGCCATCAGTCGCCCTGGTTCTTCCAGAAGGCGGCCTGGACAGCGGTGATCTTGTCCACGAACCCCTGCGCGGTGAGCTTGCCGTTGAACAGCTCGCCCACCGTCGGGTAGTAGACCTTGTCGGTCCAGCCCGGCACGCTCAGCCCGGCCGCGAACGGATACGTGGCGGGCACGCCGTCGAGCTGCTTCTTCACCCCGGCCAGGGCCTCGGGTACGTACGCGTCCTCGCGCGGCGAGAGCACCGAGGCGGTCCTGGCCAGCTCGTCGGCGAAGGTCTTGGTCGTCATGTAGGCGATGAACCGCTCGCCGGCCTCGACGTTCTTCGCCTTGACGGGCATCGCGAAGCCGAACTGCACGACCTCCTCGCCCTCGGCCGGGCCGCCGACCTCGGGGAAGGGCATGGAGGCGGGCCTGAACCCGGCCTTGGCGTACGAGCCGACCTCGCTGGGCAGCCAGGAACCCATGATCATGAAGGCGGCCCGGCCCTGGGCCCAGTTCTTCTGCTGCTCGGGGTACTTGCCGGCGTCGTACCCCTTGAGCAGGTAGCCCTCCTTGGCGAACTTCTCGATCTGCCGAGCGGCGGCCAGCACGTCGGGCTTCTTCCACGACTGCCCGGTCCGGTCCTCGGCGATGGCCTTGAGGCCGTCGGCGCCGATCGTCCGGTACAGGTAGTAGTTCATCCAGTAGGAGTCGGACCAGTACTGCTCGCCGTCGGCCGTGAGCGGGGCCGTCCCGGCGGCCTTGAGCCTGCCGAGCAGCGCCAGGAACGCGTTCCAGTCCTTCGGCGGCGGCTCGGTGAGGGTGGCGGCGTCGTAGAACAGGCCGATGCCGGCGACGCTGTAGGGCACCATGTACGGCTCCCCGCCCGGCAGCCGCAGCGCCGGGCTCTGGAGGTACTTGGCCGGGATGACGTCCTTGACCTTCTTGCCCGCCTCGCCGGGCACGTCGGCCTCGTACACCTTGGCCAGGCCCCGGGCCACGCCCGGAGTGACCATGAACGGCCGGATCGTGTCGTCGGACTGGTCGACCACGTCCGGCACCTTGGACGTGGTGAGCGCGGCGGGCAGCTTCTGCTTGACCACGTCGCGGCCGGCCCACTCCACGCCGACCTTGATGCCGGTGGCCCGCGTGAAGCGGATGATCGCCGCCTGCAGGGCCACCTGCTGGGGCTCGCCCTGCTTCCACATCGACCAGTAGACGAGCTCCTTGCCCGGCTCGTCCGGGGAGCCGCCGCCGCAGGCGGTGAGCAGGCCGAGGGCCAGCGCGCCGGCGGCGAGGCCGGCGAGCGTCCTGCGGGAGGGGAGATGTCGGGATGAGCTCATCGAGCCGCACCGCCTGTCCTGTGAGTTCCGGGGGGTGGTCGGTCCGGCGGGCCCCGGACGGAGGCCCGCCGGAGAAGGGTCAGCCGACGGTCCAGCGCTGCAGCGCCGAGCCGGTGTCGGCCTGCTGGGTGACGGGGGAGCCGTCGGCGGTGGAGGCCGTGGTGAGCGACAGCCCGCTCTTCTGCGAGGCGATCCGGTAGCCGCCCGCGGAGGCGGGGGTGACCTGCCAGCGCTGGTTCGCCGCGCCGGTGCACGTCCACTGGATGACCTTGGCGCCGGCGGCGGTCGAGCCGCCGCTGACGTCCGCGCAGAGCTTCGACAGGTCGTTGGCGATCTGGTAGGAGCCGTCGGACTGGCGGGTGAGGATCCAGCGCTGGTTGGCGCCGGAGTTGGGGGCCCAGGCGATGAGCAGGGTGCCCGGGGTGGTGGAGTGGTCGGGGTCGTCCAGGGCCTTGCCGGCGGCGGTCAGGGTGTGGACGCCGCTCAGGTCGCCGCCCGCCGCGCCGGTGTCGGTCAGCGTCAGGGTCTGCTCGGCCTCGGTGCGCCGCCCGCCGACCGTCCCGCCCGAGGTGTCGCTCCAGTGGCGTACGGGCGTGGTCTCGGCCGGCCGGGCCGCCTCCGCCGACAGGCCGAGGGAAAGGCCGCTGTAGCGGTTGACCAGCCGGTGGCCGCTCCCGCTCGGCACGGCGAACCACTGCTGGCCCGCGGTGGGCCCGCCGGCGCCGGGCGCGGTGACGACCGGCTTCGCCCCCCAGGCCCGGCCGGCGGCGGTGGCCGCGTCCACGCCGAGCAGGCCGCCGGTCGAGGCGTTGGCGATCCGGTAGGAGCCGTCGCCGTTGGAGGTGAACGTCCAGCTCTCCAGGGCCGAGCCGGTCGGGGCGGCGGTGGAGGTGGTCGCCGCGCCGCCGGAGACCTGGGCCAGCACGCGGCCGGCGCCGTTGCCGATCCGGTAGGTCCGGCCCGGGTTCGCCGGGGCGGGAGCGGGCGCGGTGGAGGAGATGGTGAGGGTCGCGTACTCGCCGCTGGAGGTCGCGCACTCGATCGAGCAGTACGAGCGGAACGTCCTGCCGACGACGGTCGAGCCGGTCTTGCTGACCTGGTCGAGGAACCAGCGGTACCAGGAGCCGGAGACGTAGCCGCCGGAGTCGCCGATCAGGCGCCATTTCTGCGTCGAGAGGTCGTCGGTGACGTAGAAGCGCTGGGGCTGACGTCCGGAGACGACCTCGGGCTCGCCGACGTACAGGCCGAGGTGGGCGTCGTAGGCGATGTTCATGATGAACAGGTCGGACTTCGGCGGCAGTTTCCCGGCGGCGATCTGCTGGTCGACCGTGCCGGTGTTGGCCGGGTCGTAGTCGCCGCCCACGGGTGTGTAGCCCTGGGGGTTGGCGGCGGTGACCGGCACCATGTTGCTCTCCTTGCCGCCCACGCCGGGCTGCGACCAGGAGCCGTCGTACCACTTGGTCCACGAGCCGGTCGCCATCTTGGCCGACATCGGCGCCCGCGCCACGTGGGCCAGGCCGCCGTTGCCGCCGCCCACGCCGCCCTTGGGGATGATCCGCGAGCCGTAGTAGACGTAGAAGTAGCCGGAGACCGGGTCGGCGAACAGGCGCGGGTCGCCGTCGCCGTAGTCGTAGGTCTGGTTGGGGAAGGCCGTGCCGTCGTTGCGCCTGGTGCTGTACGGCGAGGTGATCGCGTGGCCGAGGATCGTCCACACGCGGCCCTGGTTCCGGGAGACGGCGTAGTCGAGGGAGTCGTAGTGCAGCCCGTCGCCGAAGGGTTGCGGGGTGAACTCGTTGTGGACCAGGCCGTACCAGTCGCCGGTGTCGGGGTCCACCCAGACGCCGACCAGGTCGCAGTAGTTCTTGTGGGCGTACCCCGAGCCGGCCCCGGCGGAGGTCGCCTCGACGCCGGTCGGGCTGTTGTTGCAGCGCCAGGTCGTGTCGTTGTTGCGGTCGGCGGAGTTGGCCGGGTTGACCGCGTCGCTGATCGCGGCCGAGCGGGTGGCGGTCTCGAAGTTCGTGCCGGTGAAGAAGTCCCAGTAGCGGGGGTCGGAGCTGCCGTAGAGGGCGGCCGACTGCTGGAAGTAGAAGGTGCCGTCCTTGTCGATGTAGGTGGCCGCCGGGGTGTCGGTGGGGTGGGCGTAGCGGCCGGTGGAGTCGACGGTGATGGTGTAGGAGGCGTCGGGCGGTGCGGCCGACGCGGCCGGGGCGGGCAGTGCGCCGCCCAGGACGAGCGCCAGGGCCGCGGCGGTGGCGGTGAGCACGTTGCGATGGGGGGACACGGGTGCTCCTTTCTGTCGGGCACGCCACGCCGGCGTGCCCCCGGTGAACCACGAGCCAGAACCGCGTGGCCGGACCATACGCCAGATTTGACCGCTCAAACAAGGCCCGATTTCGCGTTTTTGCTCTCTTGCCCGGTCAAACAGCACGTAATGAGCACGCTGGTTGACTCCGTCGGAGCGCGACGGCTACGTTTCGGGGCGACGTGTTGGACCGGTCAAACCCTCTGGAGGCAGCGGTGGTCACGATGCAGGACGTGGCCGAACGGGCCGGGGTCACCAAGCAGACCGTGTCCAACGTCGTCACCGGCCGCGTACGCGTCCGCCCCGAGACCGAGGCCAAGGTGCGCGCGGCCATCGCCGAGCTCGGCTACACCCCCAACCTGGTGGCCCGCTCCCTGGCCACCGGCACCACCATGACCGTCGGCCTGTTCGTGCCGACGGTGGCCAGCTCGTTCTACTCGGCCGTGGTCGAGGAGGCCGAGAACGTCCTGGAGGAGCACGGCTACCACCTGCTGCTGTGCACCACCCGCCTGGACGGCGAGCGGGCCCGCCGGCACATCACCGGCCTGACCAGCCGCTCGGTCGACGCCCTGCTGATCGCCGGCGACAACGGCCTCACCGAGCACCTGCCGCTGCTGGCCGGCGCGCGCTTCCCCGTGGCGCTGTGCGCGTGGGAGAGCGAGGTGCCCGACAGCCTGCCCGTGGTCACGATCGACTACGAGCAGGCCGGCTACCTGGCCGGGCGGCATCTGCGCGAGCTGGGCCACGAGCGCGTCGCGGTGCTGAGCAGCGCGCCGCACGCCCTGCGCGTGCAGGGGTTCCGGCGCGCGTTCGCCCGCGACGGCCTCGATGTCCCCGCCTCGGCCGTCTTCACCGCGCCGGAGCCTACGGCGATGGGCGGCTTCACCGCCGCCACCGCCGCCCTGACCGCCGTCCCGGAGGTGACCGCGGTCTTCTGCACCCACGACATCCTCGCGCTGGGCGCGCTGGAGGCGGCCCGCCTCGGCGGCCGCTCGGTCCCGGGCGACCTGTCGGTGGTCGGCCACGACGACATCGACGAGGTACGCGTGACGCACCCCGCCCTCACCACGGTCGCCATCCCGAGCCGGGAGATGACCAGGCAGGCCATCGAGCTGCTGCTGCGTGCCCTGGACGAGGGCCGCCCGCCGGTCAACTCCCTGCAACTGCTGCGCTCGACCCTGATCGTCAGGGCCAGCAGCGGCCCCGCCTGACCTGCTCCGGCACCTGCTACGGCGCGGCCTGCCCGGCGAGCGCGCGGCGGACCCACCGGCCGGCCCCGCGCCCGCAGCCCCGGACGCTCCAGCCCGCCGCCGCCCCGACGGCGACCCCGGCGAGGACGTCGCCCGGGTAGTGGGCGCCCACGTACACGCGGGAGGCGGCCACCGCGGCGGCCAGCAGCATGACCGGGGCGGCGACCGGAAGCGGCGCGTCCCTGGCCACCGCCACCGCGAAGGCGACCGCGGACGCGCTGTGCCCCGAGGGCAGCGAGGACGACGACGGCACCCGGCGGCGGCGGATCACCGGGATGAGGTCCGTCAGCGGGCGCGGCCTGCGGATCGCCTGCTTGACGACCATGCTGGTCAGCGGGCTGGCCAGCGAGATCGCCAGCAGCCCCCGTACGCCGGCCCGCTGCAACCGTGGCCGGCCCGTCAGCATCAGCACGCCCGCGACCAGCCCCCACAGGACCGAGTTGTCGGCGGCCGACGACAGGTGCGGGAGCAGGGCGTCGAGCACGGGCAGGTCGGCGCGCGCGACCCGGTCGAAGGCCCGCTTGTCCCAGGCGTCGAGACGTTCGAGCAGCATCATCCAGCCGATCACCTCCGCGACGGCCCTACACCTGCCCGCCGATCACGCCGATCATGCCCGGGACGGCCTGGCTCCCGTGCTCTCCCTGACCACGAGCTCGGGCTCGACCAGCCGCCGGGCCTCGGGCTCGTGCCCGGCCATGAAGTCGAGCAGCAGGTGGAAGGCGTGCCTGCCGACCTCGCCGAAGTCCTGTCGCACGGTGGTCAGCGGGGGCCAGAAGTAGGCCGACTCGGGGATGTCGTCGAACCCGGCCACGCTCACGTCCTCGGGCACCCGGCGGCCGGCCTCGCGCAGCGCGCGCAGCACGCCGAGCGCCATCTGGTCGTTGGCCACGAACACGGCGGTGACGTCGGGGTTCTCGGCGAGGCGGCGGCCGAGCTGGTAGCCCGAGCGGGCGCTCCAGTCGCCGCGCAGCACGTCGGGCGCCTGGCGACCGGCGGCCTCCAGCACGCCGCGCCAGCCCTCGATGCGGCCGTTGGCGTCGAGCCAGTCGGCCGGGCCCGCGACGTGCCAGACCGTCTCGTGGCCGAGGCTGAGCAGGTGGCGGGTGACCCGCCTGGCGCCCGCCTGCTGGTCGACCTTGGCCACCGGCACGGGGATGTCGTCGCCCGCGTCGACGGCCACCACCGGCATCTCCGGCGGCAGGTGACGCAGGCCGTCGGCGGCCGACTCGTGCGGCGCCACGATGATCACACCGTCGACCGCCTGGGCGCGTAACCGCTGCACGCCCTCCTCCATCGACCTGCGGCTGAGCGAGGGCAGGCTGGCGATGCTGACGTTGTAGCCGGCCCGCCTGGCGGCCTGCTCGATGCAGTAGAGCGTGGAGGCCGGGCCGTAGAGGGTGGTGTCGATGCTGACCACGCCGAGCACGCCGGACCTGCCGGTGACGAGCTGGCGGGCGGCCTGGTTGGGCCGGTAGTCGAGCTCGCGCACCGCGGCCATCACGCGGGCCCTGGTCTCCGCGCGGACCCGGTCGGGCGCGTTGAGCACGCGCGAGACGGTCATGGCAGAGACCCCGGCGAGGACGGCCACGTCCATGAGCACCGCGGGCCTGTCGCCCTTCGCTTTCACCGCCGCTCCCTCCTGTCAGCGGTAACGCTAACAGGCCAGGGACGAGATCGTGCGCCCGCGCCGATGCCCTGAGCGGGCCCGGCATGTGGTCCGGTGAGCCCCGGCGTGCCTGGTCGGCGGCTTGACACTGCCAGCTAACTGCCAGGAACGGTATGTAGTCTGCCTCGCCATGAACTGGCAGCGGCACGTCAACAATGCGCTGGTCAGGTTCACCGGATTCCAGATCGAGCGAGTGGGGAACGCCCCTTCTCCCCCGCCCGCTCCCGAGATCAGACCGCCCGCGGATCCGCTAACCGACCGGCTGCTCGAATCCCCCGTCTTCGTCCTGTCCCCCGTACGTTCCGGCTCCACCCTCCTGCGCGCGATCCTCAACGCCCACCCCGACCTGCACGCCCCGCACGAGCTGCACGTACGCCGGCTGCGGGTGCAGTTCGACACCTCGCTGGCCGCCAAGGCGATGGGCGCGCTCGGGCACAACCAGGCCGACCTGGAACACCTGCTCTGGGACCGGGTGCTCCACCGCGAGCTGGTCCGCAGCGGCAAGCGGTACGTCGTGGACAAGACCCCCGCCAACGCCTTCGCCCACCAGCGCATCGCCGCCTGCTGGCCGGACGCCCGGTTCGTCTTCCTGCTGCGCCACCCGGCCTCGATCGCCACGTCCTGGCACGAGGCCGGCCCGGACCGGCGCACCCCGGAGGAGGCCGCGCTCGACGCCCTGCGGTACATGAAGGCCGTGCAGAAGGCCAGGGCCGCGCTGCCGGGGCTGACCGTCAGGTACGAGGAGCTGAGCGCCGAGCCCGAGCGCGTCACCCGCGAGATCTGCGCGTTCCTCGGCCTGGAGTGGGAGCCGCGGATGCTCTCCTACGGCGAGCAGCGGGTGCTGGAGAAGGGACTCGGCGACTGGCGGGACAAGATCAGGACCGGGACCGTCCAGCCCGCCCGCGAGCTGCCCTCCCCCGACCTGATCCCCGAACCCCTCAAGCCCATCTCCCGGACCTGGGGGTACCTCACGTGAAGATCCGCTACCTGATGCTGCACGCCTACGGCATGGGCGGCACGATCCGCACCGTGGTCAACCAGGCGAACGCGATGGCCGCGGCCGGGCACGACGTCGAGCTGGTCAGCCTGGTACGGCGGCGCGAAACCCCGCAGTTCGCGATCGACCCCCGGATCACCGTCACCACGCTGGTGGACCAGCGCGACGGCAGGCTGCCCGACTCCGTCGGCCGCAAGGCGTGGCGGCGGATCCGTGGCAAGATCGTGCCGCGCGGCGAGTTCGCGGCCGACTACTTCACCGAGCGGGTGGAGCGCGCCGCGATGGACTACGTCTCCGGCCTGTCGGGCGGCGTCCTGGTGACGACCAGGCCCGCGCTGAACCTGATCTCCGCCCGCCGCACCCCCGCCGACGTCGTCAGGATCGCGCAGGAGCACATGAACCTGTCCGCCTATCCCGACACGATCCGCAGGGAGATCGCCCGCCATTACGGCAGGTTCGCCGCGGTGACCGTGCTGACCATGACCAACAAGCTCGAATACCAGCGGCTGCTGCCGGACACGCCGGTGGTCGTGATCCCGAACGCCGTCCACCGCGTGGAGCAGGAGCGGTCCCGGCAGGTCAACCCGGTCGTGGTGGCCGCCGGGCGGCTGGTGCCGCAGAAGGGGTTCGACCTGCTCATCGAGGCGTTCGCGCAGGTCGTACGGGTGCATCCGGAGTGGCGGCTGCGCGTGTTCGGCACCGGGCCGCGCCGCAGCCAGCTCAGCGGGCTGATCGCGCAGCACGGGCTGGCCGATCACGTGACGCTGCCCGGACGTACCGAGCGGCTGGAGAAGGAGCTGGCCGAGGCGTCGGTGTACGCCCTCAGCTCCCGCTTCGAGGGCCTGCCCATGGTCATGATCGAGGCGATGACGCACGCGCTGCCCGTGGTCGCCTTCGACTGCCCGACGGGGCCGCGGGACGTGCTGACCGACGGCGTGGACGGCGTCCTGGTGCCGCCCAGGGACGTGGACGGGCTGGCCGCGGCGCTGATCCAAGTGATCGGCGACCGGGAGCGGCGGGTGCGGATGGGCGAGGCGGCGGCGGCGACGTCGCGGGCGTACGCGCCCGGGGTGGTGATGCCGATGTGGGAGGAGTTGTTCTCGGGGCTGGTGCAGGGGAACCGGACGGCGGGAAACTTCTGGGCGGGCCGCTGATCTACCTGGATCCGCGAAGATCTACCCGACGGATCCTGCGGCCAGGGCGGCGTTTCTAACGATTAGGTCACAGATTTAGCTGCAAATCGTTAAGAGCATGCCAAACCGGGCGGCAGCCTGGGGTACATGCGTAACCGGAAAGCTCGACTCACCGCGTTCGCAGGCGCCTTCGCCCTGGTCACGGGGTTCGGCGTGCCTGCGTACGCCCAGACCGCCGCTCCCGTCACCGGCCCTGTCGCCGCGGCCTCCGTGGTCGACGGCGCCCAAGCGCCCGCCGTCTACGGCCGGGCCGCCTACCTGATGGACGCCAGGTCCGGCGCCGCCCTGTTCGGCAAGGCCGCCGACACCCGCATGCCGATCGCCAGCCTCACCAAGACGATGACGGCGTACGTGGTGCTGCAGGCCGCCAAGCCCACGGACATGGTGGAGATCACCGCCCAGGACGCGCAGTACGCCGAGGACGGCGGCGGCACCACCGCCGACCTGCGGCCGGGCGACCGGCTCCCGGTCGGCGAACTGCTGTACGCGCTCATGCTGCCCTCGGGCGCCGACGCCGCCCACGCGCTGGCCCGTACGTACGGGCCCGGCGTGCCGGGGTTCGTCGACAGGATGAACGACACCGCCCGCTCGCTCGGCATGAACGACACCCGGTACGTCAACGCCGACGGCCTGCCCACCTCGGCCGGCGACGGCTGGTCCACGGCCCGCGACCAGTCCGTACTGGCCGCCAAGGCGCTCTCGGTGCCGCTGATCGAGGGGGTCGCCGGGACCCGCTACCACGAGGTGGCCGCGACGGACGAGCACGGCGCGTACGGCTGGCGCAACACCAACCGCCTGCTCGCCGAGCCCGGCGCGATCGGGCTGAAGACCGGGTTCACCCGGGCGGCGGGGTACAGCCTGGCGTTCGCCGGTGAGCGGGACGGGCGACGACTGGTGGGCGTGATCCTGGGCGAGTCGGTCTCCAGCCGCCGCTTCGACACCGCCCAGGCCCTCCTCACCTGGGCCCCCACCCGCGCCGCCGCCTGAGGCATCGCCGCCGGCTCCCGGCCGCGCGCTCGGTGTCCGCATGATGGACGCTCGTGATCTGTTGGGTTAGTTTGCCCGACATGAACGTTCGCATCGCGATGAGCGTGATGTCCGCGGCGCTCGTGCTCGCCGCCCCCCTCCCCGCCCACGCGGCCACCCCCGGACTCGGCTGGGAGCTGAAGGAGACCGGCGTGACCGCCCGCTTCCGCGGCCTGGCGCCCGTGAGCAGGGACGTGGTGTGGGCCGCCGGCACCGGCGGAACCGTCCTGCGCACCGTGAACGGCGGCCGCACCTGGCAGAACGTCTCCCCACCCGGCACCGAGGCCCTCCAGTTCCGCGACGTGGAGGCGTTCGACGCCCGCCGCGCCCTGGTCCTGTCGATCGGCACCGGCACGGACGGCCGCGTCTACCGCACCGAGGACGGCGGCCGCACCTGGACCGAGTCCTTCAGGAACGACGAACCGAACGCCTTCTACGACTGCATGGCCTTCTTCGACCGCCGCCACGGCCTGGCCATGAGCGACCCGGTGGACGGCAGGTTCCGCGTCCTGGCCACCGAGGACGGCGGACGGAGCTGGCAGGTGCTGCCCTCGACCGGCATGCCGGACGCGCTGCCCGGCGAGGCCGGGTTCGCGGCGAGCGGGCAGTGCCTAGTGACCGCGGGCGGGCGCGACGCGTGGATCGCCACCGGCGGCGGCGAGCGGTCGCGCGTGTTCCGTTCGGCCGACCGCGGACGTACGTGGACCGTCGCCGACACCCCCGTCCCGGCCGCCGACGCCGCCAAGGGCGTCTTCGCGCTGGCCTTCCGCGACCGGCACCGCGGGATCGCGGTCGGCGGCGACTACCAGCCCGGCCGCCCCTCCCCGAACGCCGCCGCGGTCACCAGGGACGGCGGCGCCACCTGGCAGACCGCCACGACCCCGCCGCCCGCGTACCGGTCGGGGGTGACGTGGCTGCCGCACCTGCCGTTCGCGGCCATCGCCGTCGGGCCGACGGGGAGCGACGTGACGTACTCGGGCGGGGCCCGTTGGGAGACCTTCGACGGCGGCTCGTTCGACACGGTCTCGTGCACCCCGGACCTGTCCTGCTGGGCCTCCGGCGAACAGGGCCGCATAGCCCGCCTCCGGCTCCGCTAGAGCGCGTCCGGACGCGAGGAGGAGCAGAACTCAGGACGGGACAGGCGGGCACTCCAGGACCTCGATCGAGTTCCCCGGCATCAGAGCGATATGGGGATGGTCGCTGAAGAGCCGCGCCGCGTCTTCATGCGTCTCGGCCTCCACGATCGCGTATCCGGTCTTCGAGTCGGTGAAGTCCTCGACGCCTCGGGCCGTCACCAGCTTCTTGCGGAAGAGCGGCGCCCCGGGATCGATCAGGGCGTGCTCGTTCTTCTGAGCCCACACCGCCCACGCGTTCATGAACTCACTCTGCTGCTGCTCGGTGAACTTCGCCTTGTCGGCGTCGTCGGCCGCGCCGTTCAGGACAGCGAGAAACTTACCCATGGCCGGAGGGTAGCCCACGAACCAAGCGGAGGGAGGCCGTACCGAGGGGCGGGGTCAGCGGACGCCGCGGGGCCTGAACTGGATGCTGATGCGCGGCCCCGCGGGCCGGGCCGTCTTGGGGATCGCGTGTTCCCACGTGCGCTGGCAGCTTCCGCCCATGACGATCAGGTCGCCGTGCCCGAGGTCGTGCCGGATCGACGGGCCGCCGCCGCGCGGACGCAGCAGGAGCGGACGCGGGCTGCCCACCGAGACGATCGCGACCATGGTGTCCTCGCTGCTGCCCCGGCCGATGGTGTCGCCGTGCCAGGCCACGCTGTCGCGGCCGTCGCGGTAGAAGCACAGGCCCGCCGTGCGGAAGGGCTCGCCCAGTTCCTCGCCGTAGTGGTCGTCGAGCGCCGCCCTGGCCTCGTCGAGGACGGGGTCGGGCAGCGCCTCCCCCTCGTCGTAGAACTTCAGCAGGCGCGGGACGTCGAGGACCCGGTCGTACATGCGGCGGCGCTCCGCGCGCCAGGGCACCGTCTCGGCCAGCCGCCCGAACAGCGTGTCGGCCCCGGCCAGCCAGCCCGGCCGCAGGTCGATCCAGGCCCCGTGGTCGAGGTACGTCCTGCGGACCGTGGCGCCCAGCCGCCCGACGCCGAGCTCCTCGTCGAGACCCAGCAGAGATGCTTGGAACGCGGCTTTCATGAGGCCGAGTCTACGTCATCTCTCAAACACATTTTCGACTGGGAGCGTGAGGGTGCCCGGCCTGTGCGGTACGCAGTCCGTACAGGCCGGGCAGGCCGCCGCCGGCGGGCGCGAGACCCGCGCGGGACGGTCGCCCAAGGTCCTTCCCGCCCGAACCAGCACCTAACGCTCATCCTGTAACGTCTTGCCAGTGTTATCCCGTTACATTGCCGGCGTGGTGGCGGCACGGACCGGCGACGAGATGTCCGGGCCCGCCCTCCTGGTCGCCGGGCTCGCCGCCACCGGCTCGCCGCTGCTCGGAGCGTCGCTGCTGGCCGGGCTGACCGTCTCGGCGGCCGTCGGCGGGCCTCTGCTCGGCGTGCTGCTGGACCGCGCCCGCCGTCCGGGCCGGTTGCTCGCGTGGTGCCTGCTCGGGTACGCGACCGGCCTGCTGCTGGTGGCGGCCGGTGTCGGCCGGGTTCCCGGGACGGCCCTGGTCGCGCTGGCCATGGTGACCGGACTGGCGGGCCCCGCGCTGACAGGCGGCTGGACGGGACAGCTCCCCCTGGTCTCCGGCCCCGACCGGCAACGGCTGGCCCGGGCCACCGCGCTCGACGCCATGACGTACAACGTGGCCGGCCTGGCCGGTCCGGCGGCGGTGGGCGTGGTGGCGGCCATGGCCGGCGGGACGACGGCGGTGCTCGTCTCCGTCGCCCTCCTCCTGTCCGCCCTCCCCACGGCCTGGGCCCTCCCCACCCGCGACGACCGCGCCCACGACCGCCCCGCCCACGATGGGCCCGTCTGTGAGGGTCTAACCCGCGAGCGGCGGCGCGCCGGGCTCCTCGCCTCCACGGCGCGGGCCGGCAGGGAGGTCGTGGGTGAGGTGGTGGCCGGGGTCAGGGTGGTTCTCGGGAACCGGGTGTTGTGGCGGGCCACCGCCGGGTCGATGATCTCCTGCGCCGGGACGGGCATGTTCGTGGTGTCGGCGCCGGTGCTGGGCCTGGAGCTCTCGGGTGACAGTGGCCGCGGGACGCTGCTGCTGGCCGTCACGGCGGCGGCCGGCCTGGCCGCGAACGGCCTCCTGGCCTGGCGAGGCGGCTCCCGGAGGCGGAAGGCGACCCCGCCGTGGGACGCGACGCTGGTGTGGGCCACTGCCCTGGTCGGCGCGGGCATGGCAGTCGCGGCCGTCGCGGGACTGGTGGGGATGTCCGTCGTGGAGCCCTCCGTGGAGGGGCCGTCGGGGATCGGGGCGGCCGTGGCGGGGTTGTACTGGGTGGCGGTGGCCGGGGCGGGGTTGGTGGGGGTGGGCGAGGGGCCGCAGTTGACGGCGCTGTTCGCGGTGCGGCAGCGGGAGGCGCCCGCCGGGCTGCGGAGTCAGGTGTTCACGACCGGCGCCAGCCTCAAGATCACGTCGTTCGCCGTCGGCTCGGCGCTGGCCGGGCCGTTGAGCGCCCACTCGGCCGCCGCGGCCCTGCTGGCCGGCGCGGTGACGCAGCTCGTGGCCGTCTGCGTCCTCGCCCACCGCCGCGCACGGCGGGCGTCAGCGGAAAGCCGCTGACGGAGGCACGCGGGAACGCCATCAGGCGGCATCGGGAGCCAGGGACGTCAGGGGGTGGTGGGGAGGCGGGAGCGGTGGGCGGCGACGCGGGCGCGGGTGGCGCAGCGGGTGCCGCAGTAGCGGCGTGGACTGCCGCCGCCCAGGTCCAGGTACGGCCGCCCGCACCCCGCCGCCGCGCACAACCCGCCCGGGACGCGCTGATGATCGGCGAGCAGCACCGCCAGGGCCATCGCCGAGGAGGCCAGGAACCACTCGGCCCACGGCGCGTCGTCGCCGCTGTCGACGTGGACATGCCAGGACGTCGTGCCCGCGTGGCTGGTCAGCCGGGGCGGCCGGGCCGACTCCGACAGCAGCCGGTTGAGCAGGTCCGCCGCCTCCCCGGCGTCGCGGGCCCCGAGCACGTCGCGCAGCCGGGCCGCCACCGCGCGCATCGCGGCCACGTCGGAGTCGCCGAGGCGCAGGTCGCCGTGCTCGCCGTGGCGGCGCAGGACGTGGGTCACCGAGGCGGCCGTCGGCTGTCCGTGCAGCAGCTCCGTGCACAGCTCGACGGCTCTGACGGCCATCGCCCTGGTCGAGTGAACCTCCACGCGGCAAGCGTATCCACGGCGGGGCTCCCCCTGCCCGCGCCGTGGACCGCGATCCCGGGTCAGCCGCCGCAGGCGGCGAAGACGAAGGTGTCCTTGAGCACGGTGTACCGGTCCCTGACCCGTACGGCGCCCGTCCCGGTGTCGATCTGCACGATCGTCATCCTGGACGACCCGGACACCAGGTGCAGCGTGACCTGCGTGTCGCCGGTCCAGTCGATCATGCTGAGGTCGCCGGCCGGCAGCTTGATCTTCTTGCGTCCGGTGACCTCGTCGGTGGCCAGGTCGTAGGTGAGCAGTTCGGTCTTCTTCCCGCGGATCACGACGGCCGCGGTGTGCCCGTCGCCGGCCAGCGCCTGCGGGCCGTTGGCGGCCACGACCTGCGGCGGCGTGGCGCGGACGAGCTGCTCGCCCGTCTCGTCGCGGACGACCAGGTCGGTGACGGAGTCGTCGGAGTCGATCGTGGACAGCACCTCGTCGCCGTCACCGCTGAAGCCCAGGACGGTCTCGTCCGCGGGCACGGTGCCGAGCAGGGCGCCGGTGGCCGTGTCGAAGATCCTGGCGTCGGCGGGCTTCTCGCTCCCGATCACGACGGCCAGCCGCGCGCCGTCGTCGGACAGCTGCAGCGTCACCTCGTTCTGGGCGACCCGCGGCAGCGCGTCCTTGGGCAGCAGGGTGACGCCGCCGCCGAGGACGCGTACGGCCAGCCGCCCGGCCTTGGTGAAGTACGCCACGCGCTGCCCGTCGCCGCTGACCGCGATCGGCGCCGGCGAGTCGACGACGGACCGTCGCCGGGCGTCGAGCGCGACGACCTGGGCGTCGGGCAGCGTCATGCGCCCGCCGTCGTGCATGACGAGCCGCCACTGCCCGCAGGGCCTGGAGGCGCCGTCCTTGCCGGGGCAGCCCTTGACGGAGGCGTACCGGATGCTGTCGTGACCGTGGTGCGGCGCCGCCTGGGCGGCGGCCGGCACGGCGGCGAGGGTGAGCAGGGCCGCGGTCAGCAATGGGACGATTCTCATGGTGATCATTCCCCTGGGAACACGATGGTGTGGGAGTCGGGGCCCACCTTGTAGGTGTCCGTACGGCGGGCCTGGCCGGAAGCGGGGTCGACGGTGAGCACCCGTACCACCGTCGACTTCGTGGTGCCGCTGTCGTAGGAGTAGACGACGAGCGTGCCGTCAGGCGCCCAGCGGGCGTGGTCGGGCGGGGTGTCGCTGGTCAGGGGGAGGTTCACGCCGTCGGAGAGCCGCGCGGTCTCCAGGTCGTAGGTGCGCGTCCTGGGCGGGGTCCCGCGGCCGGGGTCGCCGGAGCTGAACGCGGCGACGGTATGCCCGTCGGAGGACAGCGCGAGGGCGACGGCGTTGGCGACGAACTGCGGGGCCGCGCTCCTGAGCGTGCGGCCGTCGAGCCCGTGGGAGTAGAGCCATTTGGTGCCGTCGCTCAGGTCGCGGGTGGCCAGCACCTCGTCCCCGTCGCCGCTGAAGCCGGCCGGGTCGCCCTTGACGGTCAGGCGGGTGATCCGGCCGGTGGCCAGGGTGAGCACCTTGACGTGTCCCTTGCCGCCGGCGAGGACCCGGTCGCCCGCCGGGGACAGGAACAGCGCGCCGTCCTCGCCGCCGGGCCGGAAGGAGCTGGGCAGCTCCCTGACCGGGCCGCCGGCCGCCGCCCGTACGACGAGGCGGTGGTCGCGGGCCCGCTGGTAGACGATCGTCCGGCCGTCGCCGCTGAGGGCGAACAGCGAGGTCGCGCGGCCCTTGGCGCGGGCGGCGGAGTCGCTCACGGTGACCTTGCGGCCGTCCCGTAAGAGCAGGTGCCAGGGGCCGCACGGGGACGTCCCCTCGACGGGGAGTTCGCAGGTGGTGACCCAGGCCGCGCGAGCCTGCGGCGGCCCGGTGTGCGCGGATGCGGCGGCCGGAAGCCCGAGCCCGCCGACGACCGCCGGCGCGAGGAGCGCGACGGCCGCTGAGGATTGCCTCATGAGTGGTGATCCTTTCGCTCACCTGGTTAGACCCATGGGCACGGTGGCGAGTTGGTCACATGTAGGCCACGCTTCAAGGCAGCGGACGGCGCCCCGCGAAGCCCAGATCCGTACGGTGGTACCAGGCGAGCTCGGGCTCCCCCTCGATCCAGCACAGCCGCACCGACGCCCCGCCGAGCACCGAGGGGAAGTCGATCAGCAGCGGCGCGATGCCCTTGACTTCGATCCCCTGTTCGCTCCAGCCGGTCAGCGTCTCCTGGATGCGCGCCTCGATGGCCTTGATCTCGGGCAGCCCGCCGAGCTGCGACCCGCCGGCGGCCTCCCGGTCGAAGGCGATCTCGGCCAGGTCGGCGCGGCCCGCGACGATCTCCCGCGCCTCGGCGATGATGCCGGGCAGCAGGGCACGCGCCTCGTCCAGGGTGAAGATCCGGTCCATGCGGAAAACGCTACCCGTTCGGCTGGTAGGCGTGGATGAGAAGCCGCTCGGCCTCGTCGAAGTAGTCGTCGAGGCAGGCCGCCGCCTCCTCGGTGCGGCCGGCCTCCAGCAGGGCGAGCAGCTCGCGGTTGCGGCCGATGAACGGCTCGTGGAAGGCGCGCGGGTTGTCCATCACGTGGAAGACCAGGCGCAGCTCGGCCAGGAGCTGCCGCATGGCCTCGTCGAGGCGCGGGCTGCCGTGCAGGCCGACGAGGGCCTGGTGGAAGCGGATGTTGGCGGTGCCGACGCCCTGCCAGTCGCCCTGGGCGGCGGCCCGTTCGGCGTCGCGCACGGCCTCCCCGATGAGCGTGAGCGCCTGCCGTGACGCCGCGCGCCGGACGGCGGCCCCTTCGAGCACCCGCCGCATCGTGTAGAGGTCGGAGACGTCCTCCACGGACGGGAGCCGGACGAAGACGCCCCTGTTGAGCCGGTGGTCGAGCAGGCGTTCGTGGCCGAGCAGGCGGAACGCCTCGCGCAGCGTGTTGCGGGAGACGCCGAGCCCTTCGGAGATGGCCTCCTCCGACAGCCGCTCACCCGGCGGGAAGGCGCCTTCGATGATGTTGTCGCGGAGGATGTCGGCCACGCGCTCGGCCGTGCTGCTGCGGCTCAGTCTCGACCGGTGCCGGGCGAGGTCCGCGACCACGTCATCCACGTTCGCCAGGGAATCATGGAGCAAACCTCTTGTCGAATTGTTCAACAATCCTTACGTTGAAACTATCCCCTCGACCATCTGGGAGCCTTCGATGTCAAGCTCCGCGCACCAGACCCGCCGGGTGATCCTCGCCGCTCTCATCGGCACGTCCCTGGAGTGGTACGACTTCTTCCTCTACACCACCGCCGCGACGCTGGTCTTCGGCAAGCTGTTCTTCCCGACGCTCGACCCGCTCAACGCGACGCTGGCGGCCCTGACGACCAACGCCGTCGCGTTCGTCGCCCGGCCGCTCGGCGGCGTGGTGTTCGGCCACTTCGGCGACCGGGCGGGCCGCAAGACCGTGCTGGTGGTGACGCTGCTGCTGATGGGCCTCTCGACGTTCCTCATCGGCGTGCTTCCCGGCTACGCGAGCGTGGGGGTGGCCGCGCCGGTCCTGCTGGCCGTGCTCCGCTTCGTCCAGGGCTTCGGGCTCGGCGGCGAGTGGGGCGGCGCGGTGATCATGTCGCTGGAGCACGGCGACAGCAGGCGGCGCGGCTTCAACGCGAGCTGGCCGCAGGTCGGCGTCCCGGCCGGGTACGTGCTGGCCACCGGCCTGCTCGCGATCCTGTCCTTCAGCCTGTCGGACGCGGCCTTCCAGGCGTGGGGATGGCGGGTGCCGTTCCTGCTGTCGGGCGTGCTGGTGTTCGTCGGGCTGTGGGTGCGGACGCGGATCACCGAGTCGCCGCTGTTCTCCCGCGTCGAGAGGCACGGCGGCACGGCCAGGATGCCGCTGGTGGAGGTGGTGCGCACGCATCCGCGGGCCCTGCTGTCGGCCTTCACCGCGCGCATCGGCGTGGACGTGGCGTTCTACACCTTCACCGCGTACATCATCGTCTACCTCACCGGGCAGCTGAAGGTGGAGCGGTCGGTGGCGCTGTACGCGGTGCTGATCGGCTCGGCGCTGCAGCTCGGGCTGATCCCGCTGTTCGGCGCGCTGTCGGACCGGCTGGGCCGGCGGCCGGTCTACTTCGCGGGCGTGCTGGCGGCGGCCGTGTGGGTGTTCGCGTTCTTCCCGCTGCTGGACACGAAGTCGTTCCCGCTGATCGTGCTGGCGGCGGTGGTCGCGCTGGTCGCCCACGCCGCCATGTACGGCCCGCAGGCCGCCTTCATCGCCGAGCTGTTCAGCACCCGGCTGCGCTACAGCGGCGCCTCCATGGGCTACCAGGTGGCCGGGATCGTCGGCGGCGCGCTGGCCCCGCTCATCGCGCTCAAGCTCTTCGATCTGTACGGCACCACCCTCGCCGTGTCCCTGTACGTGGTTGTCGCGCTGGCCGTCACCGCCGTAGGTTTGGCCATCGCCCCGGAAACCCGCGACCTGGACCTCGCCGCCGGCGAGAGCGGCACCGCCAGGAGGCTGCCCGGCCAGGTGGGCCCCTTCGCCTGAGCCGGAGGGAGGCGGGAACGCCGCGAAGGCGTGGGCGGCGGCTGCCACCGCCGCCCACGCGGGCCGTTCAGACGGCGGTCTCGGGCTCGGTCACCCGGCGGCGCCTGCGCCAGTCGCCCTTGAACGCCGCCATCGAGGCCAGGAACACGACCTGCCCGGCCAGCGCCACGGTGAGCCAGGTGCCCCAGCCGCCCGCGGCCACCACCATGGGCGAGACGACCAGCAGCACCACGATCATGACGCGGACGACCATGCCCCAGATGCCCAGCGCCGAGCCCTGCAGGCGCGACTCGACGTCCTCGGCGTTCTCGGAGAAGTTGGCCATCCACGGGACGTACGCGACGCCCATGAACAGGAAGAGCAGCGCGAAGACGGCGGTGACGTGTCCCGGGGAGACGCCGGGGCCGACCAGGCCGATGAAGTAGGCCAGGGTGAGCACGGTCAGCGCGGTGCCGGCGGCCGTGAACGGCTTGCGCAGCCGCAGCCGGTCGGAGACCCGTCCGACGACCACGACGGCGACCGCGTTGAGCACGATGCCGAGCGCCACGACCCGGTTGGCCCCCGCCGGCTCCAGGCCGAACGCCTCCACCAGGATGGTCTGACCGAAGATCGCGAACGTCCAGTAGAGCACCTGCCAGCCGGTGTTGCCCAGGACGTGGGCCCACAGGTGGGGATGCCTGAACAGCTCGCGCACCCGTCCCGCGTCGACCTTCTCCTCGACGGCGACGGCCTCCTCGGCGTCGAGCACCTGGGCCCGCAGCGCCGCCGACGGCTCGGCGATCTTCCAGACGATGACCGCGCACATGGCCAGCGACACGACGCCCATGATGATCGCCTGCGACTGCCAGGCGTTGTCGAACAGCGGCAGCGTGAACCCGGCGATGAACGAGGCCAGGAAGGAGGCCCCCACCGGCCCCCACGTCCAGAACGCGAACGCCTGGGCCCGCCCGAGACGCGGGGAGAAGTCGCGGACGAGGGAGGCGGTGATGGTGATGCCCGCGCCCTCGATGAACAACATCAGGCAGCGCACCCAGAACAGGCCCGCCACGGTGTCCACGGTGGCCAGCAGGAAGTTGCAGGCGGCCGTGACGGTGAGGGTGGGCACCAGGAGCGTGACGCGTCCCCACCGGTCGGACAGGATGCCTCCGACGCCGGCCGACAGGCCGCCGATCAGGACCGATCCCGCGGCGAGCAGGCCATAGACCGTGAGCGACATGCCCAGGTCCTTCATCAGCAGCGGCAGGATCGTGGCGAGCGTGGTCTCGAAGTTGGCCACCAGGCTCGCCAGCACGGCTATCGCCAGCAGGAAGATCCGCCGGCGACCGACCGGGTACACGCTCAGCTCGCGGACATAGAACGGCTTCATTCCCATCCTCCGGGGACGGTGTGTGACGGTCGCTCTAGAACGCGTTTCTAGTTGCCTCAGAGTTTCCCTTTTCAAGGTGTTCGTCAACGGCGACGGCGGTCACGATGTGATCTCGATCACACCCCTTCCCCGTTGTGCCGGATTCGCTGCCGATTCGCAGAACAACCTCCCCCGAATAGGCATAAAATGCGCGCCTGTGAGCCTGCCTGTACGTGAACGTTCCCCCCGGCCCGGCGGCGGCCGGCACCGTCGCCCCGTGCCCACGTCCCTGCCGCCGGACGCGCCCATGCTCGTGCTGGCCACCCCCGGCGGCACCGGCGGCGTGGCCGAAGAGATCGCGGCCGTGGTGCGGGTCGACAACCCGCAGATCGAGGTGCGGCTGACCGCCGTCGCCGACCTGGCAGACTCGCTGCCCTCGGGCCGCGACGCCGTCGTGGTGCCCCTGCTCACCTGGGACGACCCGGTCGTCATGGCCGAGATCGGCAAGGCCATCGCGGCCAGCGGCTCCGGCGCGGTCGCCACCGAGGCGCTCGGCCCCCACCCGCTGCTCGCCGAGGCCCTGCACATCAGGCTGGCCGAGCGCGGCCTGGCCAGGGCCGACCGCGTCCGCCTGCTCAACGTCTCCAGCCCCGTCGACGCCGTCATCCTCGGCACGGTGGGCGGCGAGCGCGCGGTGCACGCCGTCCAGGCCACGGCCGTGCTGCTGGCCTCCAGGCTCACGCTGCCGGTCGTCGCCGCCTCGCTCGACAGCGCGCCCGGCGTGGACGTCGCCGCCCAGCGCCTGCGCGCCGCCGGGGCCGAACGGCTGGCCATCGCGCCCTGCCTGATCGGCCACGAGGCCCCCGCGGAGATCGTGGAGCGCGCCGCCACCGCCGTCGAGGCCGGTCACGCCGAGCCGCTCGGCGCCCACAGCGCCGTCGCCGAACTTGTCGCGCGGGCTTACGGCAGTCAGCTCGCGACTTGACACCCTTGTAAAGATCACTACAGTCGCGTTACCTTCTGCGCATGCGGCGCGTGATGGTCATCGGCGAGCGAATCGGACTCCGTGACGTCACCGACGCCGACGTCGTCCCGCTGCACTCCGTGTACGGCGATCCGGCGGCCACGCAGTACATGCCGTTCGCGCCGCGCAGCGTGCAGGAGGTCGCCGCCCTGGTCGGCCAGGCCGTCGAGGCGGCCGCCGCCGACCCGCGCCACCTCTACGTGCTGGCCGTGGTCGACGCCGACCGCCGGCACGTGCTCGGCGTGGCCCGCCTGAAGATCGACCCCGACCTCCCCCACAGCGCCGAGATCGGCTTCGGCCTCCATCCCGACCAGTGGGGCCGCGGCATCGGCACCGACCTCGTACGGCTGTTGCTGTCGTTCGGCTTCAAGCAGCTCGGGCTGCACCGCGTCTGGGGCGCCAGGTCTCCCGCCAACCTGCCCGCCCAGCTCGCCATGCTGACCGCCGGCATGGTCGAGGAGGGGCTGATCCGGCACCACGTGCACACCCCGCACGGCTGGCGCGACTCCATCGTGCACGCGGCGCTCCAGGACGAGTGGACCGAGCGGTAGACGGCGAGTGGCGAAGAGCGGAATTGTCGGTGGCACGTCCTACGATGAGCCTCCTCACGGAGGGATAGCCGCATGCCTGACTCGCTGATCGTGCCCCTGTTCGTCACCACCGACCTCCCGCCGCACGCGGACCTGGCCGAGTTCGGTGAGCTGCTGGCCCGCACGGCGCGGGTGCTCGGCCCCGACGGCTACGAGGCGTCCCTGTCCGGCAAGGTGTTCTGGCTCGACCGGCCCGTGCTGCCGGGGCAGCAGCCCGTCGCCGACGACGAGCTGCGCTTCGCCGGGATGCTCGGCCACCTCGCCGTGTCCGTCCCCGCCGGGCCCGGCCGCGACGTCCGGGAGGTCGTGCGTGACGTGCGGCGGGCGGTCGGCGCGGCGGTGACCGAGCGCTACGGCGACGTGGGCGCGGCGCCCGCCGTGTTCGCGATCCGCGACCGTGACGTGCGCGAGCGCACCCCCGACTCGGCCCTGGTGGTCGCCACCCGGCCCGCCGCCGAGCTGGTCGGCGCGGCCCGGTGAGGAGACCCCGCCGCGGGGGTAGTGCAGAGGCATGCTCTTTGGTCAAGAACACGTGCAGCGCTATCAGGCGACCGACGGCGCGGAGGGGCACGACTGGAACAACACCACCGTCCTCCTCCTCACCACCAAGGGCCGCAACTCCGGCAGGTCGTACACCACGCCGCTGATCTACCAGCGGTTCGGGGACGACTTCCTCGTGGTCGCCTCCAAGGGCGGCGATCCCGACCATCCGCAGTGGTACAAGAACCTGCTGGCCCATCCCGACGTCGAGGTGCAGGTCAAGGGCGACCGGTTCAAGGCCCGCGCCCGCACCGCGTCCGAGGAGGAGAAGCCGGAGATGTGGCGGACGATGACCCGCACCTGGCCCCAGTACGACGAATACCAGGAGAAGACCGACCGCCAGATCCCGGTGGTCGTGCTCCAGCGCGCCACGTAGGCGTCAGGCGGTCACCAGGGCCTCGTCGGCCTCGGGAAGCCAGGAGTCCGGCGGGCGGCGCAGCCAGTGGTGGGCCCGTCCCAGCTCGGCCACGGCGGCCAGGAGCGCGGCGAGGCCCGGGTGACGCAACCCCTGGCGTCGCCACGACGCTGAGAAGCATGATCCCCCACCTGCTGACCCGCCTGACCGGCCCCACCGGCTTGACGCGCCGACTCCGCTTGACCCTTTTGGCTGGGTTGACCCGATTGGCCGAGGTGACCCGTCTGCTCCGCCTGACCGGCTTGGCCCGTCTGGGCCGCCTTGGGCCGCCTCCTTCGGTGCAGGTGCGTGTTCTGTTCGGGCTGCCACGGCCGCCGGGTGCGTGCCGCTGCCTGCTCGACCTGCCGCACGACCCGTCCGCCCATCCCCGGGCGGGCATGGAACGCGGGGGCCCGTCCCGTTCGTTGGCCAGGCATGGCTGACATCCCCTACGACCGTAAAGAGCAGCTGAAGCAGATCGAGAGCGGCCTCCTCCCCGGCGAGCAGATCATCGCCGTCTACGACGCGATCGGCGCGGGCACCGGGTTCCTGGGGCTCACGGACCGGCGGGTGATCGTCCAGGACAAGTCGTTCGTGGGCAAGCGCATCGCGATCACCAGCATCCCGTACGGCAAGATCTCGGCGGTGAGCGTCGTGAGCAACAAGTCCCTGGCCGGCGGGTTCTTCTCCTCGGGCGCCATCGCCATCCACGTGGGCACGCACACCTACGAGGTGGACTTCCGGGGCGACAACAAGGCCCACCACGTGCACAACGTCATCCTCCACTACATTTCGCAGACCTGATCGGCGTCACGCGCGGCCTCCTGGGCAGGGTGAGCGTAATCTGCCGATGATCGCGAAGGGGGCGAGGTGGGGCGTTCCGTACGTGCCCGTGCGGCCGGCGTCGGCATGCTGGTGGCGCTCTCGGCCTGCGCCGCGCCTGCTGGGCGAGATGTCGCGTCCGCTCCGCCGGCGAGCCCCACGGTCCCGGCGCGCTGCTCCGAGCCCGGCGGCGACGACCTGCGGGCCGAGCCCGTACGGTCGCCGTGGCGGGCGATCCCGGCGGGCGAGGGGCACGGCACGCTCGACCGGCTCGCCGTCTCCGCCGACGGGACGGTGTGGGCGGTGCGTTCCGTCCAGCGGGAGACGTCCGCCGGGATGGAGACGACGCCCGGCGGGCTCAGCCGATGGGACGGCGCCCGCTGGCGGACGTACGCGCTGCCGTCCGGGATGACGGTCGCCGCCGTCGGAGCGGTCTCCGGCGAGCGGGCGTGGGCCTTCGGGACCGGCGAGGACGAGCGTCCCGGCCTGGTCGCCGGCGTCGCGGACGGCGCCGTGAGCGCCCCCACGGCGCCCGAGGAGGCCGCCTCCGCCATCGGTCTGCACGGCACCGCCGCGAGCGGCCCGTGGGCGGTGTCCGGGCACGACGCGCTGCACTGGGACGGCTCGGCCTGGCGCGCGTACCGGCTGCCCGCCCCGGCGCGGGCCCTCGGCGGCGAGGGCGCGGACATGTGGACGGTGGGCGAGACCGCCCGCGACCCCGCCGCCCGCTGGAACGGCGCCGCGTGGCAGGCGGTGCCGCTGCCCGCGTTGACCGCGCCCCGGGGCGCGGCGTCCGCCCGGACGGGGCTCGGCGACGTCGCGGTGCTCGGCCCGGACGACGTGTGGGTGGTCGGCGGGATGTCCTGGTTCCCGCCCGGCGAGTACGACGCGCAGGGCGAACCCCAGGAACGCCGGCGCCCGCTGGCGCTGCACTGGGACGGCTCGGCCTGGCGGTGCCTCTGGGGCCCGGAGGGCGCGGCCTTCACCGAGGCCGAGCCCGACGGACGGGCGGGCCTGTGGGCGCTCGACTCGACCCGCTCCCGGCTGCACCACTACACGACCGGCCGCTGGACGACGACGAGCGTGCCCGGCACGGTCACCGCCCTGGCCCGCCGCCCCGGCACGGCCGAGGTGTACGCGGCGGGCTGGACCGGCCCCGAGGGCGCCCTGACCAGCCCCGCCCTCTGGCTCACCCGCTGACCCGGCCCCGGGGCCCGCGCTCAGGGGCGCCGCAGCGAGGCGCAGAGGTCGAGGGTGCGCGCTCAGGGGCGTCGCAGTGAGCTGTAGAGGTCGAAGGTGCGCCGGGCGATGCGCTCCCAGGAGAAGTGCTCGACGGCCCTGACCCGGCCCGCGCGGCCCATCGCGGCCGCCCGCGCCGGGTCGGCCAGCAGCTCGTTGACCCGCTTCGCCAGATCGGCGGCGAACGCCTCGGGGTCGTGCGGGGTGCCGTCGGGGCCCTGGTCGATCGGCACCAGCAGGCCCGTCTCGCCGTCGGCGACGACCTCGGGGATGCCGCCGGTCGCCGTGGCCACCACCGGCGTCTCGCAGGCCATCGCCTCCAGGTTGACGATGCCCATGGGCTCGTAGACCGAGGGGCAGACGAAGACCGAGGCGTGTGTGAGGAGCTGGATGACCTCGGGCTTGGGCAGCATCTCCGAGATCCAGAAGACGCCGTCGCGGTCGAGGCCGCGCACCAGCCCGGTCACCTCGGCGGCGATCTCCGGCGTGTCCGGCGCCCCCGCGCACAGGACGAGCTGGGCGGCCGGGTCGAAGGAGCGGGCGGCGTGCAGGAGGTGCACCAGGCCCTTCTGGCGGGTGATGCGGCCGACGAAGATCACGTAGGGCCGGCCGGGGTCGACGCCGTGCTTCTTCAGCACGTCGAGGCCGGGGTCGGGGGCGTACTCGGCGGTGTCGATGCCGTTGTGGATGACGGCGACCTTGCCGGGCGGGATCTCGGGGTAGGCGGCCAGCACGTCGCGCCGCATGCCCTCGGAGACCGCGATCACCGCGTCGGCCGTGGCCAGGGCGGTGCGCTCGGCCCAGGACGAGACCGTGTAGCCGCCGCCGAGCTGCTCGGCCTTCCACGGGCGCAGCGGCTCCAGGCTGTGGGTGGTGACGACGTGCGGCACGCCGTGGAGCATCTTGGCGACATGCCCGGCGAAGTTGGCGTACCAGGTATGGGAGTGGACGACGTCCGCGCCCTCGCAGGCGGCGGCCATCTCCAGGTCGACGCCGAGCACCTGGAGGGCGGCGTTGGCCCGCTCCAGGCCGCCGGGCACCCGGTAGGCCGACACGCCGGGCTCCTCGCGATCGGCCCCGAAGCAGCGCACCCGGACGTCGGCCAGCTCGCGCAGCTCCCTGGCCAGGTACTCCATGTGCACCCCGGCGCCGCCGTAGACGTCCGGCGGGTACTCCCTGCTGAGCAGATCAACACGCATGCCCACGACCTTACGACGAGCCGGGCCCGGCGCCCCCTACCGAGCCGCGAGTTTCGCGGTGACCATCAACTCCGGCGCCGCACTTGTGAACCGGCGCAAGGCATAGGGAACACATCGATACAGCCCAATGTCGGTAAGTCCGGCCCGTGCTCTAGGCGGATAAGTCAGGACACGGGAGCACAGCACAGTGTGGGCTTTCGTCGATAGATCGGCCATTTACGGGTAGCGTCCTGGACATGAGGTCCCGAAGGGTGCTTGCGGTCGTGCTGGCAGGTGGAGAGGGCAAGAGGCTCATGCCGCTCACGGCGGATCGGGCCAAACCGGCGGTGCCGTTCGGGGGGATGTATCGGCTGATCGACTTCGTGCTGTCGAACCTCGCGAACGGCGGCTTCCTGAAGATCGTGGTGTTGACCCAGTACAAGAACCACAGCCTGGACAGGCACGTCTCCCGTACCTGGCGGCTGTCGGCGATGCTGGGCAACTACGTGACCCCCGTCCCCGCCCAGCAGCGGCTCGGGCCGCGCTGGTTCTCCGGCTCCGCGGACGCGCTGTTCCAGAACCTGAACCTGATCTACGACGAGATGCCGGAGCACGTGATCGTGTTCGGCGCCGACCACATCTACCGCATGGATCCGCGGCAGATGGTCGAGCAGCACGAGGACTCGGGCGCGGACGTGACGGTGGCGGCGATCCGCCAGCCGCTGTCGCTGGCCGACCAGTTCGGCGTGATCGAGACCGATCCCGAGGGCCGCCGCATCGTGGCCTTCAGGGAGAAGCCGAAGGACGCCGTGGGCCTGGCCGACTCCCCCGACGAGGTCTACGCCTCGATGGGCAACTACGTCTTCAAGACCCAGGCCATGATCGACGCGCTGCGCGAGGACGCGCTCGACCCGACCAGCAAGCACGACCTGGGCGGCAACATCATCCCGATGCTGGTCAAGTCCGGCGGCGCGGACGTCTACGACTTCAAGAACAACATCGTCCCCGGCTCCAGCGAGCGCGACCGCGGCTACTGGCGCGACGTCGGGACTCTCGACGCCTACTACGAGGCCCACATGGACCTCATCTCCGCCCACCCGATCTTCAACCTGTACAACGACAAGTGGCCGATCTTCACCGGGCACGACCCGCTGCCCCCGGCCAAGTTCGTGCACAACGACGGCGACCGGGTGGGCCGGGCCATCGACTCGCTGGTCTCCCCCGGCGTGATCGTCTCGGGCGGCATGGCGATGCGCTCCATCCTGTCGCCGAAGGTCGTGCTCCACTCGCACTCGCTGGTGGAGGACTCCGTGCTGATGGAGAACGTCAAGGTCGGCCGGGGCGCGATCGTGCGCAAGGCGATCATCGACAAGAACGTGGTGATCCCCGACGGCGCGCGCATCGGCTTCGACCTCGACTACGACCGCACCCGCTTCGCGCTGACCCGCGGCGGGGTCGTGGTCATCGGCAAGAACGAGATCGTCGACCGTTAGGGCCGGGGCGGCCGGTCCGCGGGCGCGCTCGGGGCCGGCCGGGCAGCCCGTCGGCCGGAGAACGCCGCGCGGCGGCGAGCGGGCGCGATCCCCTCGTGGAACGTCCGGCGGGCGGGCGCGCCCGCCCTCGCGGAAGGCGCGGCGCCGCTCATCCGGCGCTGGTGGGGGTGCGGGGCGGCCGTCACCGGCCGCCGGCAACGCGTGATCCCGGGCCACGCGCGCCGCGGCCCGGGATCGGATGACGCGATCTCAGAGGCCGACGCCCATGCCGACGCCCATGCCGTAGGCCCACCCGCCGGGCCAGTAGCCGCGGCCCGGCCAGAAGCCCCAGTTGTCGCCGTCGTGGGGACGCCCGTAGTCCCTGCGGTGCTCGCAGGCCTCGGCGTCACGGTGTCCGGCGAACACGCCCCATGGCGTGATGCGCAGCGCGGTGGAGTCGTCGTCGGTGCTCAGGTCGCACCTCTCCGAGTGGCCGTAGCCGCTGGCACTGGCCGTCCCCGCCATACCGAACAGCGCGGCGACAGCGAAGCCGCCCGCCACGATGAGCTTGGCTTTCATGAATCCCCCTGGATCACGAAGTGACATCGTTGATCACTTTACGTAATCGCATTCGTACCGCCGTGTAACGCCACGCCAGGAAGCGACTCACCGCTTTCCGGTGCTTCCGGCCGATGTCCCGCCTTCTCCTGGCACTCCGGAAGCCCGCCGCGTCCCGGCACGCCGCAGGAGGCCAGGAGGGGGGGTTCGACTAGTCTGCTCCGGACGCCCGTCCCCGCCCTTCCCTTGCCCGGCGGGGGCGCCGTGACCCGCCAGGAAAGGACCCCATGCCGCCCACACCGCCCGGCCCGTTCACCAGCCGCTCCGTCACCGGCCTGGCCCGGGACCTGCGCGCCGGCCGCACCACCGCCGCCGAGCTGGCCCGGCTGGCGCTCGACGCGGCCGCCGCGCTGGGTCCGGCGCTCGGCGCCTTCGTCACCGTGGACCGGGAGGGCGCCCTGGCCGCCGCCCGGCGGGCGGACCAGGAGCTGGCCGCGGGGAGCGACCGCGGCCCGCTGCACGGCGTGCCGGTCGCCGTGAAGGACCTCATCGACGTCGCCGGCCTGCCCTGCACCATGGGGTCGCGGCACTTCGCCGGCCATGTCGCCGACGCCGACGCCGCCTGCGTGACGCTGCTGCGCCAGGCGGGGGCGGTGATCGTCGGCAAGACCACGACCCACGAGTTCGCGTACGGCCCCACCGGCGACCGCTCGGCCAACGGCCCCTCGCGCAACCCGCACGACCCCGGCCGCATGTCGGGCGGGTCGAGCGGCGGCAGCGCGGCGGCCGTGGCGGCGGGCGTCGTGCCGCTCGCGCTCGGCACCGACACGGGCGGGTCGGTCCGCATCCCGGCTGCTCTGTGCGGGATCGCCGGGTTCAAGCCCGCCTACGACGCGATCCCCACCGCCGGGATGTTCCCCCTGTCGAGAAGCTTCGACCACGTCGGTGTGCTGGCCGCCGAGCCGCTGGACTGCCTGATCGCCTACCGGCAGCTGGCGGCCGGCGAGCCGCCCGCCGCCCGGGGCGGCTCCGGAGCGGCGGCGGCCGTCCGGGTCGGGTGGATCGATCCCACGGTCCTGTCGCCGTGCGACCCGCGCGTCGTGCAGGTCGCGCGGGCGGCCGCCGGGGCCGGGACGGGCGAGGCGCGGTTGTCCAGGGAGCTGGCCGAGGAGTTGCAGGAGACGTACGCGACGGTCCAGGGCGCGGAGGCCGCCGCCGTGCACGCCGACCGGATGGCCGCGGCGCCCGGGCTGTTCGACCCCGAGGTGCTCGACCGGCTGGGCGCGGCCATGGACCTGCCCGCCTGGGCGTACGTCAAGGCCCTGGACGAGCGGCCCGCGCTGGCCGCCGCGGCGCAGGCGTTGTTCGACGACCACGACGTGCTGGCGCTGCCCACCGTGCCGCTCGTCGCGCCGCCGCTGGGCGAGCGCGGGACCGAGCTGGACGGCCGGGCCGTCTCCGTCCGGGCCGCGCTGCTGGCCCTGACCAGCCCGTGGAACGTGCTCGGCCTGCCCGCGCTGACCGTGCCGGTGGGCTCGGTGGACGGCCTGCCGGTCGGGCTGCAGCTCGTCGGCCGTCCCGGGCAGGAGGAGCTGCTGTTCCGTGTGGCCGCTCGCTGAGAGGTGAGGCTGAGGGGTGAGAAGGTGGGCCCCGGGTCGGCCCGGCGTAGGCCGCGCCCGGGGCGGGGGCCCGTGTCCGGCCGGGGGGCGCCATTCCCGTCGGCCAGGCCGAAGCCCACGGCCCTTTTCTTTCAGGGCCGTACGTCCGAGTGGCAGGATTCGAACCTGCGATGCTCCTGCACCCAAGGCAGGCGGGCTGACCAAACTGCCCCACACTCGGTCATGAAATCAAAGAAGCCGCCCCCGGCCGAGGCCCGGGACGGCTTTCCTGGTGGATTCTCCGTGGAATCACCGGGAAAGCCATGGCCGCAGCTCAGGCCGGTCGGCAGACGGCCTGGCGCATCGGGGTCCGCGCATGGCCACCGCCTTTCTCGTCGTTCCGGAAATGTCGTTCCCGGCGTGCTCCACGGTAGACCGGCGGCAGCCGGACATGCCAGGCATTTATCGCCGGTCGCGGTCACGGTCGTTCGTCCAGGCCACGCCGGCGCGCGTTTCGGGCGCCTCGACGCGGAACCGGGGAAGGGCGTCCGGGTAATTGTCGCGGACGAAATTGACGAGGAATTCGCGGACGTCGCACTTGAGGTCCCAGGAGGAGGGCGAGTCGGCGGCGCTCATCAGGGCGCGCAGTTCGACCAAGCCGTTGGGCAGCACGTCGGTGACCTGGAGCGTCCAGTCCTTCTGGTCCCACAGCGGGTTGCCCTGGAGGAACTCGTACAGGGCCTCGCGCAGTTTGGGCACCGGCACCGCCCAGTCCACGCGCAGGAACACCACGGCGAGCACCCGGCTGCCGTGCCTGGTCCAGTTCTCGAACGGGTTCTGGGTGAAGTAGGAGACGGGCAGCACCAGCCGCCGCTCGTCCCACAGGCGCAGCACCACGTACGTGAGCGTGAGCTCCTCGATCCTGCCCCACTCCTTCTCCACGACGACCACGTCGTCCAGCCGCAGCGCGTCGCTGAAGGCGAGCTGCAGCCCGGCCAGCATGTTGCCGATGGTCGGCTGGGCCGCGATGCCGACGATGGCGCCGGCGATGCCGGCCGAGGCCAGCAGCCCGGCGCCGAGCGCCCGCACCTGCGGGAAGGAGAACAGCATGGCGCCGAGCGCGATGACGATGATGACGGCGGCGGCGATGCGGCGCACCAGCGCGATCTGCGTCCTGATCCGCCGCGCCCGCCGGTTGCGCTCGCCCTCGACGAGCACCAGCCGGTCGAGAACGACGTCCGTCAGCGCGTACGTCGCCTGGATGATCAGCCAGGTGACCGTGCCGATGGTGAGCAGGCCGATGATCCGGTCGATCGACTGGGCCGTGGGGGTGTCGCCGAAGCTGCCGGGGGCGAAGACCAGGTTGCAGGCCACCGTGGCGGCCACGAAGAACGCCGGCCAGGTGCAGTGTTCGACCAGGTGCCGGGCCAGGGCCCATTTTCGTCCGACCCTGATCAGCACCCGGCGGACCACCTCCACCAGGAGCACCGCTCCGACCACCGAGATGACGAGGATCGGCCAGGCTTCCGGCGACTGCACGTTTTGCGCCCCCTATGTTGTAGAACGTCGCTTCAAGGTCACATTGCCCTCAACCGCCACTTCATACGCGCGGACACGCCGCCGGAAGCCGAAGGAGGCGAACCGGCGACGACGCCCGGAGCGGCCGTTCGGTGACCGCTCAGTGACCACTCAGTGAGCGGTCAGTGGCCGTTCAGTGGCCGTTCCCGCAGCTGCCCCAGCAGGTCGTGGCCCGGGTGCTGGCCAGCAGGCCGAGGTCGCGCAGCACGGCCTGCGTGCGCTCGACCTCGGAGGTGAGCCAGAGCCGGAAGTCGTCCCCGCTGAGCGGGATCGAGATCCACCCCGCCTTGCGGCACGCCCGCCGCCACGAGGGCGAGGAGGTCACCTCGTCGCACATCCGGACGGCCGACTCCCGGCCGTCGTCCGGCATGTCGTCGGGCCCGACGGCCGCGGCCCAGTCCGCGAAGTCCACCCGTACGCCGCACTCCAGCAGGGTCGGGACGTCGAGCCCCGGCACCCGGCGGGCGCACGAGACGGCCAGCGCCCTGACCCCGCCGCCGTCGATGACCGCCCGCCAGTCGCCGAGCAGGCCCGCCGCGGCCGCCGCCTTGCCGCCGAGCAGGGCGGACACGGCCTCGTGGCTGCCCGGGTAACCGGTGTAGTCGATCTGCCTGGTGTCGGCGCCCAGCCCCTTGGCGATCAGGCCGAACAGCAGGTGGTCGGGCTCGCCCTGCGGCCCACCGGCCAGCATCGTCCCGCTCGGGTCGGTGCGCAGGTGGACGCCGAAGTCGTCGAAGTCCTTGAAACGGGAGTTGACGGGCACGACGACGACCTCGACATCGCCGGTGAGCCTGGACAGCGGGGTCGAGGTGTCGAGCAGCGTCTGCCCGTTGTTCAGCTCGGAGGCGGCCAGCGCGGGCAGGCCGGTCACGGTGATCGGCGTGCCGGTGGACGACGTGCCGACGCCGGAGGCGCGGGCGGCGGCGGCGAACGCCTCGCCGACGCGGGCCCAGCGGCGGCCCCCGGCCACGATGGAGAACCGGCCGCCGCCGACGCGTCCCGTCCCGCACCCGGCCGCGCACGCCGCCGCGCCCAGGGTCCATGCCAAGAACCGCCGACGACGCATCCGCCCTCCCCCGACCTTCGCGAGTCCGCCCTTACCTCAGGTTATTGACGCTTCACTCGCTGTTACACATCGGGATACGGTTAACCGATATTTCGGCGTATAGCGGGGTCACTCCGGCTTCGCGGCCACCCCGGCCATCAGGGACGACGGCAGCGACCAGTCGCCCACCAGCTTGGGCCGGTCCGGCCGCCAGTCCACGGCCTGCACCAGGCCCGGCGGGTCGAACGCGAAGCCGCCGAAGAAGGCGCGGATCTCGGCCGGACTGCGGTCGCCACCGCCCGAGCTCGACGAGCCGCGACGGACGCCCCGGGCGTCCTCCTCGTCGGACAGGCGTCCCATCGAGGTGGCGTGGGAGATCACGAGGCGGCTGCCTGGCGCGACCGCCTCGCGCAGCGCCGCCACCGCGCCCTGCGGATCGGCCGCGTCGGGCAGGAAGTGCAGGATCGACACCAGCACGATCGCGACCGGCCGCGACAGGTCCAGGAACCGGCCGGCCCGGGCCAGCACCTCTTCGTGGTCGAGCAGGTCGGCTTCGAGGAAGGCGGCCCTGCCCGACCCGGCGAGCAGGGCCCTGGCGTGCGCGGCGACGACCGGGTCGTGGTCGACGTAGACGACCCTGGCCTCCGGCGCGACCTCGTGCACGCTGCCCTGCGTCGGCAGCCCGCTGCCCAGGTCGATGAACTGGGTGACCCCCGCGGCGCTGACGTAGCGCACGGCACGCTGCAGGAAGGCCCGGTTCGCCCGGGCCAGCGGGACCGCCTCCGGGACCAGCTCGGCGAGCTGCTCGATGGCCAGGCGGTCGACCGCGAAGTTGTCCTTCCCGCCGAGCATGTAGTCGTACATGCGTGCGAGATTGGGCGTGTGTGGGTCGAACTGCCGCACAGTACTGAATTTAGGTGGTCCGCAGCCGGATAAACACTACCCCGCACGGATTGTGGCTGAATTTATTCGACAGTCACGCTCTTGGCGAGATTGCGAGGCTTGTCGACGTCCCTGCCGAGGGCGACCGCCGCGTGGTAGGCCAGCAGCTGGAGCGGGATCGTCAGCAGCATCGGGTCGAGCTCGATCTCGTTCTTCGGGATCACGATCACGTCGTCGGCCAGCTTGGCGCCGGGCTCGCGGTGGCCGACCATGAGCACCTGGCCGCCGCGGGCGCGGATCTCGCCGAGCGTGGTGAGGTTCTTGTCGAGCAGCTCGTCGTCGGGGACGACCGCCACCGTCGGCATGTCGGGACCGATCAGCGCGAGCGGCCCGTGCTTGAGCTCGCTGGCCGGGTACGCCTCGGCGTGCACGTAGGAGATCTCCTTGAGCTTCTGCGCGCCCTCGCGGGCCACCGGGTAGCCCCGGACCCGGCCGACGAACATCATGCTCGGGTGCTTGGCGTACTTCTGCGCCAGCTCGGCGATCTTGTCGCCCTGGGCGAGGATCTCCTCGATCTGGCCGGGGAGCCGGCGCAGGCCCTCCACGATGCGCCGCCCGTCAGCGGGCGAAAGGTCGCGCACCCGGCCCAGGTGCAGCGCCAGCAGCGCGAAGGCGACCGAGGTCGAGGTGAACGCCTTGGTCGAGGCGACCGACACCTCGGGCCCGGCGTGCAGGTAGATTCCGCCGTCGACCTCGCGGGCGATGGCGCTGCCCACGGCGTTGACGATGCCGATCACCCGGCCGCCCTTGCGCTTGAGCTCCTGGACGGCGGCGAGGGTGTCGTAGGTCTCCCCCGACTGACTGATCGCGACGTAGAGGGTGTCGGGGTCGACGACGGGGTTGCGGTAGCGGAACTCGCTGGCCGGCTCGGCGTCGGCGGGGATGCGCGCCAGCTCCTCGATGAGCTGCGCGCCGATCTGCCCGGAGTAGTACGCCGACCCGCAGCCGATGATCTTCACCCGGCGGAACGAGCGCGTCTCGCGGGCGTCCATGTTCAGGCCGCCGAGGTGGGCCACGTGGAAACGCTCGTCCAGGCGGCCGCTCATCGTGCGGGTGATCGTCTCGGGCTGCTCGGAGATCTCCTTGAGCAGGTAGTGCTCGTAGCCGCCGGTGTCGTAGTGGCCGGCGTCCCAGTCGACGGTCAGCGGCTCCTTGGCGGTCTCGCGGGCGTCGCCGGTGAAGGTGTGGAAGCCGTCGGCCTTGAGCACGGCCAGCTCGCCGTCCTCCAGGTGCACGACCTGGCGGGTGTAGCGGACCAGGGCGGCGACGTCGGAGGCGGCGAACATCTCCTTCTCGCCGATGCCGATCACGATCGGGCTGCCGTTGCGCGCCACGACCACCTCGCCGGGCCGCTCGGCGTCGATCACCGCGATGCCGTACGTGCCGACGATGGCCTTGAGCGTCTTCCTGACCGCCTCCTCCAGCGTGTCGTTCTCGTCGGCGGCGCGGGCGATCAGGTGGGCCAGGACCTCGGTGTCGGTGTCGGACAGGAACTCGACGCCGTCGGCCACCAGCTTGGCGCGCAGCTCGCCCGCGTTCTCGATGATGCCGTTGTGCACGACCGCGATGCGCTGGTCGGACGACAGGTGCGGGTGGGCGTTCTCGTCGCTGGGCACGCCGTGGGTGGCCCATCGGGTGTGGCCGATGCCGTGGTTGCCCTTGAACCGCACCGGGACGACCTTGGCCAGGTCGGCGACCCGGCCCTTGACCTTGCGTACCTTGAGGCCCTTGTTCGACACCACGACCCCGGCGGAGTCGTAGCCCCGGTACTCAAGCCGCTGCAGCCCTTCCAGCAGGATGGGCGCCGCGTCCTTGGGGCCGACGTAGGCCACGATTCCGCACATCGAGCTCTCCTCTTATCCGTAGACGATCCTGCGGAGCTGCCGCAGCGACAGCTCAGGTGCCGCTACCCGGCGTGCGGGTAACTCGGCGGCGATCCGGGGGAAGATCTCGTCGTTGGTCAGGCCGCGGGCCTTGAGCTCGCCGTGCCGGCGCCGTACGAACTCCTCGACCGTCTCGGAGAAGTACGACAGAACGTCGGCGACCACGCGGGCCGCCTCTCCAGGGTCGAGCGCGCTCGTCCTGGTGAGGTGGGCGATGAGGTCTTCATAGGGATGCCGCGCCGTGGACACAGACGAGGACATTACGCATCTGGAGCGGGACACGCCAACATCCTGCCCGGAATCGGGCAGGATTTAACTCCAACGCGCTTCCGCTTCTCCCCATCGCTCGCCGATGAGCTGGTAGGCGGATTGGCGGCGGATCCCGTGGTTCTCATCCGTATCATCCGACCCGTCTGACACATCCCTTTCTGGGAATGGTTACGCTGAGTGATTGAGTAGTGCCGTTCCGTGGGGAGATGTCATGCAGCTCCGGCTTGCCGTCCTGGTCGCCAGCGTGATCGCCGCCGTCGGCGGTCCGGCCGCCCCCGCCGTCCCCGTCGTCACGGGCGTCCGGGAGCAGGGGCGGCAGGCCGACTTCGCGGCCGCCGCCGCGGAGTTCGGGGTGCCGGTGAGCGTGCTGCTCGGGGTGTCGTACCTGGAGTCGAGGTGGGACGCCAACCGCGGCCGTCCCAGCACGGCCGGGGGCTACGGCCCGATGCACCTGGTGGACGCGCTGGTGGACGTCGTCCCCGCCGGGCAGCCGCTCGCCGACGCCATGGGCGACGCCAGAGGCGACGACACCCGCCCGCTGCCCCGATCGGCGATGCGGTCGGCGGCCCGGCCGGCGACACGGCCGGCGGGCTCCTCCCGCACTGCGGCGATCCCGGACGCGACCCTCGCCCTGGCCGGCCGCCTGGCCGGGATCGCGCCGCGCGCCCTGCGCACGGACCCGCGCGCCAACATCAGGGGCGGGGCCGCCCTGCTCGCCTCCTACCAGCGGCGTCCCACCTCCGACCCGGCCGGCTGGTACGAGGCGGTCGCCCGCTACTCGGGCAGCAGCGACCGGCTCGCCGCGCGGTCCTTCGCCGACGAGGTGTACGCGGTGATGGGCGAGGGCATCGCGCGGCGCACCGACGACGGCTTCGACGTGCGCCTGGACGCCGTGCCCGGCCTGCGCCCGCCCACGACGCCGCCGAAGAGCGGGGCCGGCGACGACTACGACGAGGACGACGACGACCCGTTCTTCTTCTCCGACATGGAACCCGAGGGCGACGACGACTCCGAGGCGGCCGACGAGTCCGACTGGGACGTGCCCGCGCAGGACGAGATGCCGCTGACCGCCGCCGACACGTCCGTGGAGTGCCCGAGCAGCCTCAGGTGCGAGTGGATGCCGGCCGCGTACAAGAGGTACGGCAAGAGGAAGGACCACGACTACGGCAACCACGACCGGGTCGAGGGCCGCAGGCAGGTCGACTACATCGTCATCCACGACACCGAGGGCGGCTACCAGGGCATCCCGTCGATGATCCGCAACCCGAAGTACGTGAGCTGGCACTACACGATCCGCTCCCGCGACGGACATGTCGCCCAGCACGTGCCGACGAAGGACATCGCCTGGCACGCCGGCAACTGGGACGTCAACGCCCGCTCGATCGGCATCGAGCACGAGGGCTACCTGGCCAAGGGCGCCTGGTACACCGAGGCCATGTACCGGTCGTCGGCCCGGCTGGTGCGCTACCTCGCCGTCCGGTACGGCATCCCGCTCGACCGCGCCCACATCCTCGGCCACGACAACGTGCCGGGCGCCACGGCCGACGCGGTCGCGGGCATGCACGAGGACCCCGGCCCCTACTGGGACTGGGCCCACTACTTCGAGCTGATGAACCACCCGATCAAAGGCGACGGGACGGGCTCGTCGGTGATCATCCGTCCCTCCTACGACGCCAACCGCCCGTACTTCACCGGCTGCGCCAGCACCAAGCCCGGCCGGCGGTGCCCGGAGCACGGATCGGCCAGCGTGTGGCTGCACACCGGGCCGAGCTCGACCGCCCCGCTGGTCACCGACCTCGGCAAGCACCCGGGGCCCAAGCCGAGCACGTACAGCGTCTACGACCACAGCGCCCGCGCCTCGACCGGGCAGCGGTACGCGGTGGCCGGGCGGGAGGGGGACTGGACGGCGATCTGGTACCTCGGGCAGCGGGCCTGGTTCCTCAACCCCGAGTCGGATCCGACTGCGGTGCCGGCGAAGGGCGCCCTGGTCACGCCGCTGGCCGCGGGCACCAAGGTGTACGGGCGCGCCTACCCGGAGCGGTCGGCGTACCGGGGCGGCGGGGCGCAGCCGTTGACGCCGTTGAAGTACCGGATCGGGCCGGGGCAGTCGTACTCGCTGGGCGGCACGGTCACCGGCTCCTTCTACTCGGCGAGCGCCTTCAACCCGGCCCGGCACGTACGGGTCACGGGGTCGGTCCGGTACCACCAGATCCAGCTCGGGCATCGTGTCGCGTTCGTCCAGGCCAAGGATGTGCGCGTCATCCGGTGAATTTCGCCCCACAGGGCTCGGGCTGCGCACGGGCACTCCGCGAAGACGATATGGTTTTCCCGTGGCCCCGCGAGTTCGCGGGGGATTCACGCGGAAGTGGCTCAGTGGTAGAGCATCACCTTGCCAAGGTGAGGGTCGCGGGTTCGAATCCCGTCTTCCGCTCGGAGTCAAACTCCTGGTGGAGTGGCCGAGAGGCGAGGCAGCGGCCTGCAAAGCCGTCTACACGGGTTCAAATCCCGTCTCCACCTCGGTGGTACAACGGACTCTTCTGGGTCCGGTAAAGTTAAGTGCGCATGCGGAAGTGGCTCAGTGGTAGAGCATCACCTTGCCAAGGTGAGGGTCGCGGGTTCGAATCCCGTCTTCCGCTCTGAGTGACAACTCAACAAGGACGATTAGCTCAGCGGGAGAGCGCTTCCCTGACACGGAAGAGGTCACTGGTTCAATCCCAGTATCGTCCACCTCTGCTCGTCGGCGGTCAGACCGGGTTTCGGCCCGGTCCGGACACCAGTCAAGCCCCAGCGACCGGCACATGCCGGACGACTGGGGCTTCTTCGTTTCGAGGGCCGGGCCCCGCCTCCCCTGGCAAGGCCCGCCGTTCCTCCGGCCTGCCCGGCGGTCAGGCCGGAGGACAGCGGACGGCACCGACCATCAGCCGCCAGACGCACCCCGCTGGTCACCCCGCCCCGCGAGCGGCCCGGCTCGGCCGCCTTCAGCCGGAACCGGTGCCGGCGTCGTTTGTTCCCATGTCGCCGACCAGGTCGCGTTCGGCCTGTCCCCGGGCTGCGGCGTCGGCGTTCATCGCGGGCGGCAGGACCATCGCGCTGCCGGCCTGCGCCCGTTCCTTGATGCCGGGGATCTCGGTGTATCGCGGGCGTATCGCGGGCGTATCGAAAAGCGCATACGCCACCGCAACAGTCCTCCGTCTTCAGTTGAGGCACCGGCCGCGTGGTGGGTGATCGGTTGCCGACGGCGGTCGCCGTCAGACCTGCAACGGTCGGTTCGTCGTCAGGAAAGGACCGTGATCATGGACTCGGATTCTGTGGGTGGCATCGGCCGTCGGCGGCTGCTCGGGTGGAGCGGGGTGGCGGCTGCCGGCGTGGTGGCGGCCGGTGCGCCGCTGGTGGGCGGGCGGCCCGGCCCGCGACAGCACCGTCCGGCCGCGACCGGCCCCGGCATCCCGCCGGACACCCGTCCCGGCGGAGCCTACGACCGGTACGTGGCGAAGCTGGCCGCAGAGGGCAGGTTCTCCGGCGTGGTGCTCTTGTCGCACCGGGGCAGGACGGTGCTGTCCCGCAGCTACGGCATGGCGGACAAGGAGAAGGGGATCCGCAATCACGAGGGCATCGCGTTCAGCCTCAGTTCGGCGGGCAAGCCGTTCGGCGCGGTGGCCATCTTGCAGCTGGTGCAGCAGGGCAAGGTGAAGCTGTCGGACACGGTGGGCACCCACCTCAAGGGCTATGCCAGGGACATCGCCGAACGGGTGACCGTCCACCACCTGCTCTCCGGCACCTCCGGGCTGAACACCCCGGAGGAGGATCTGCGGCGCATCTTCCGGAGCCGGGAGGAGGTGCACGAGTTCTACGAGCAGTGGGCCCGGAAGGCGAAGCTGGTGACCGCCCCCGGCACTCCCACCGAACACGCCGGTGCCGAGGTCGTCATCCCGGCGCTGATCGTGGAGGCGGTGACCGGCAGGACGTACTGGGACTACGTCGAGGAGAACATCTTCAAGCGCTGCGGCATGACCGGCTCGGCGTTCCGCACGAGGCCGCAGTGGCTCACCGATGCGCATATCGCGCACCCTTACATGAGGTTGGCTGACGGCAGCGTGGTGGACGCCGTCCGCCACCTGGACAAGAGCAGCTCCAACCAGTCCACGCCGGGCAAGAACCCGGGCCGCAGCTTCATCGACGTCCCAGGGGACGGTGGCTTCGCCACCGCACCGGACCTGGTCCGGTTCGCGCACGCCCTGAGCGAAGGCACGGTGCTGGAACGGCCCTACGCCGAGGTGCTCACCGCGCCCAGGTCCCCCCACGGACCGCAGTCGTTCGGGGCTTACCAGATGCCGGTCCGCATCGTCAGCGGTCAGTGGGTGCACGGGCGCGCCGGTGCCAACCCTGGTGTCGGCGCCAGCTGGAACATCTACCCGTACACCGGCTGGGTCGGTGTCATCCTCAGCAACACCGACGGCGGGACGCTGCAGGAGCTGAACGAGCGGGAGGTACAGGCTGTCACCGGAGGCACGCCGGGCGGCGGCGGGGGTGGCTGAGGTGGTCCGGCGGTCGCCACGAAGAGAACGGATCTCCTGACGTCTCCCGTGGCCACCGCAGCCCGATGTCAGCCGGTCGCAATCCTTCCGCGTGCGTCCCGGCTTGGCGCAGCGGACGTCGCCGCCGGGTCATCGGCTCCGCGGCCACACCTTTGAGAGGCCCTTCGAGCGAGCGAGGAGTTGGTCATGGATCGCATGGTGGAGATCGCCATTCCGGTCTACAACGAGCAGCATGTGCTGGCGTGCAGCGTGCGCAGACTGCACGCCTATCTGGAAGAGACGTTCCCCTACCGGTTTCGGATCACGATCGCCGACAACGCCAGCGTCGACGGAACGTGGCAGGTTGCGCGGGAGTTGGAGACCGAACTGCAAGGGGTCCGGGCAGTGCGGCTGGAGCAGAAGGGCCGGGGACGGGCGCTGCGGCATGTGTGGAGCCACAGCGACGCCGACGTGGTCGCCTACATGGACGTGGATCTGTCCACCGATCTGGACGCGTTCTTTCCGCTGGTGGCGCCGCTGATCTCCGGGCACAGCGATCTGGCCATCGGGACTCGGCTGACTCGCGGGTCGGCGGTGGTGCGCGGCCCGAAAAGGGAGCTGATCTCCCGGGGTTACAACGTGTTGTTGCGCACGACGCTGTCGGCCCGCTTCACCGACGCCCAGTGTGGTTTCAAGGCCGCGCGGACCGTGATCGCGAGGGCGTTGCTGCCGTCGGTGCAGGACGACAAGTGGTTCTTCGACACCGAGTTGTTGCTGCTGGCCGAGTGCAACGGGCTGCGCATCCACGAGGTGCCGGTGGACTGGGTCGACGACCCCGACAGCCGCGTGGACGTGCTGCGAACCGCGCTGGATGATGTGAAGGGCATGGCCCGGGTGGCGCGGCGCATGCTGACGGGCGCGTTCGACGCCCCGGTGGAGAGCCGGCCGAGGCCGCGGCTGCCGGCGGGGATGGCCCGGCAACTGCCGACTTTCGCGATCATCGGGGTGTTCAGCACGATCGCTCAGCTGCTGCTGTTCGTGCTGCTGCGCATGGTGATGGGGCCACTGTGGGCGAACGCGGTCTCGCTGTTGATCACCACTGTCGGCAACACCGCCGCCAACCGCCGTTTCACCTTTGGGGTGACGGGCCGTGAACGGGCGTTCAGGCAGCAGTTGGAAGGCGGTCTGGCGTTCCTGCTCGGACTGGTCCTGAGCACCGGCTGCTTGGCCCTGCTCCACGCACTGGCGCCCGAGCCGCCACGGGCCGTCGAGGTCGCCGCGTTGGTGACCGCCAACGGGGTCGCGACGCTGGTGCGGTTCCTTCTGATGCGCACCTGGATCTTCCATCCACGGCGCCTTGGGCACCGGTCGACCCCGGCCGATCCGACCATCGACACGGCCCGGAAGGACGAGGTCGCATGACCATCCGCGTACGTCGTTCACAGACGCCCTCCGATCCGCCGGGCCTGCCTGACAGGCCCGGCGGGAGTCGCCGCTCGGATGCCGGATCGGGGTGGCTGCGCCGACTGGCCTTGGGCGGGCCTGAAGATCCGCGCTGGTCGCGTCCCGGGCTCTGGTGCGTGCTGTCGGCGGCTCTCGTGCTGTACGCGTGGAACCTGTGGTCGGCCGGCTACGCCAACTCCTACTACTCGGCGGCGGTCAAGAGCGGCACCGAGAGCTGGAAGGCGTTCTTCTTCGGGGCCCTGGACTCCGAGTCGTTCATCACCGTGGACAAGCCTCCGATGGCACTGTGGGCGATGGGGCTGCTCGCCCGCGTCCTGGGGTTCGGGACGTGGAGCCTGATGTTGCCGCAGGTGCTGGCCGGGGTGGCCGCCGTCGCGGTGCTGCACGCCACGGTACGGCGCGCGGCCGGGTTTCCGGCGGCGCTGATCGCTGCCGGGGTGCTGGCGCTGACCCCGATCACGGTGGCCATCAACCGCGACAACAATCCTGACACGCTGCTGGTGCTGTGGCTGGTGCTGGCTGCGTGGTCGTGTCAGCGCGCGATCGAGTCGGGACGCCTGCGCTGGCTGCTGGCCTCGGCCGCGTTCGTGGGGTGCGGGTTCGACACCAAGATGCTGCAGGCGTTCGTGGTGGTCCCGGCGCTGGCGCTGGCCTACCTGGTGGCGGCCAGGCCGGGCGCGCTGCGCCGGGTGTGGCATCTGCTGGCGGCGGGTGCGGCGCTGGTGGTGTCGAGTTTCTGGTGGATGGTGGTGGTCGACCTGACCCCATCCGGGAATCGCCCGTTCATCGGAGGCAGCACCGACGGCACCGTGCGTGACCTCGTCATCGGCTTCAACGGCCTGGGCCGGATCTTCGGCCTGGAGACGCACGGCGGCGGCCGTGGCGGCGGGGGGTTCGGTGGCGCCGCGGGCGTGGGACGGATGTTCAACGACATGGTCGGCGGTCAGATCTCCTGGCTGCTGCCGTTCGCGGTGCTCGCGCTGATTGCGGGGATGGTGCTGCTGTGGAAGCGGCCGCGCACCGACCTGGCACGGGCTGGGCTGGTGCTGTGGGGCGGCTGGCTGGCGACGTACTACGTGGCGTTCAGCTTCGCCAAGGGCGTGTTCCACCCGTACTACACCACATCACTGGCCCCCGCGATCGCCGTACTGGTCGGAGTGGGCGGGGTACTGCTGTATGGCGCTCACCAGGGGTCGGTCCGGTGGGCGTGGGTGCTGCCCGTGGGCGTCGCGGTCACAGGTGCGTGGTCGTTCGCGCTGCTGAACCGGACGCCCGACTGGAATCCATGGCTGCGCTGGGTGATCGTGGCGGCGACCGTGCTGGCGGTGCTCGCGCTGGTGGCCGCGCGGCCGCGGTGGGCGCCGGGCCCCGGCATCGTCGTCGCGTCGATGGCGTTCACGCTGGTCGCAGCCCTGGCAGGGCCGGGCGCGTACGCGGCGGTGACCGCGTTCGGCGGCGGCAACACCAGCGGCAACGCGCTGGCGGGGCCGTACGCGGCGCAGGCCCAGAACGGTCAGGCCCAGAACGGTCAGGCGCCGCCCGAGGGGCGGGGCGGCATGCTGGTGGTCGGCGGACCGGCCGGTGAGTTGAGCGACGACATGGTCGACTACCTGCTCAGGAACCGGGCCGGTGCGCGCTGGCTGGTCGCCGTGGTCAGTGCCCAGCAGGCGTCGTCGATCATCCTGTCGACCGGCGAGCCGGTGATCGCGATGGGCGGCTTCACCGGGCAGGACCCGGCGATGACGGTGGCCGGGCTGCAGGAGTACGTCCGCAGGGGCGAGCTGCGTCACATCGTGATCAACGGGTCGGGTGAGAGCGGCCCGATGAGCGGCGACCCCGCCGTCGCCCAATGGGTGCGGAAGAACGGTACGAGGGTTCCCGCGAGCACGTACGGCGGCACGGCCGACACGGGCGGCGGTGAACTGTACCGGCTCGGCTGAGGGAGCACGATGACGGCGCCCGATGAGGCGATGTCGGCAGCAGTGGGGTCCTGAGCTGCACGCCCCCGCCGTTACAGGTATTCGTGGGGGCCTGTGGGGACGGGCTCGGTCCGGAGCGGGGTGGGGTGGTCGTCGTCGGACAGGCCGGTGAGGATGACGGCGAGTTCGGCGCGGGTGTGGATGCCGAGTTTGCGGTAGATGCGGGCCAGATGGGTGTCCACGGTGCGCTTGCTGATGGACAGCGTCGTGGCCACCTCCAGGTTGCTCATCCCGCGCAGCACCAGGTCGGTGACCCGGCGTTCGCCGACGGTCAGCACATGGTCGTCCTGGCCGGGAACGAGCGTGGCGGCGCGCGCCGGGGCGGTGGCGGCGCGGTGCTTGTCGGCCAGGGCGGCCAGGCGGGCCGCGCCGCAGTCGGCGGCCAGCCGCAGCGCCAGGGCCAGGGTCTCGTGAGCCTTGCCGTCGTCGCCCGCCTGCCGCTGGGCGATGCCCAGGCGCAGCAGGGCCCTGGCGTGTTCGAGCCGGGCGCCCCGGTTGCCCAGCAGGGCGACGGCCTCGTGCAGCATGTCGAGCCGGACCTGGCCCTCGTGGGCGATGCTGGCCGCGCTCAGCGCGCGGGCGACGACGGTGGGCGCGCCCCACGCGCGGGCCAGCTCCAGCTCCCGTTCGGCCACGATGCGGGCCGCCGAACGCTCACCGGACAGGACGTACGCCAGGATCGAGTTCGTCCCCCAGGGCACGCAGGCCGGGTTCATGATGCCGGCGGCGGTCAGGCGGCGGCCGCATTCCAGCAGGGTGAGCAGGCCGTCGCGCGGACGGCCCTGCGCGAGCCGGAGGCGGCCCAGCGCGTCGAGGGCCTGCCCGGAGATCATCGGATGCCAGTCGCCGTACGGGGCCACGGACTTCAGCGCCGCCTCCGCGGCCTCCAGGTCGCCGTACTCCACCAGCACCCGGGCGGCGCAGGCGGCGGCGGCCACGTGGAAGCCCTCGGCCTGGCACTCGCGCGAGCTGACGACGGCGGCCTCGGCGTCGGCCAGCCCCGCCTCCAGGCTGCCGAGCTGGTAGCGCACCTCGGCCCGGGTCAGCAGCGCCAGCGCCAGGCCGGTGCCGGAGCCGGCGTCCTGGGTCTCGGTGACCAGCCGTTCGGCCCAGTAGGATGCCTCGTCGAGGCGGTCGCCCCACACCAGCGGCAGTACGGCGGCCACCGGCACCGGGCCCTGGCCGTCGAGGCAGCGGCGGGTCTGGGCGAGCATGCGCGGCAGGCTGCGGCCGCGCGCGCCGGTGGCCAGGGCGAGCACGCTGACGAACTCCCTTGCCGCCGGGCTGACCAGCGTGCCGAGGGAGCGTCCCAGGCGGCGCAGGCCGAGCCGGCCGGCCGAGCGGCCCCACAGCAGCGCCTGGGCGGCGAACACCAGCAGCAGGTCCGTTCCGCCGAACTGCGGCGTGGCGGCGGCGGCCTCGGCCGCGCCGGCGAAGACCTCGGCGGCCTCGGCGGAGTTCGCGGTGACCAGGATGTCGGCGAACGGCGCCAGCGACATCAGGGCGTGCGGGGCCGTCCTGACCCGGCCGTAGACGGTGCGCAGGTGGCGCAGGCAGGCGGGCAGGTCGCGGTGCTTCTCCACGGCGCCCAGCTCGGCGGTGACCTCCAGGACGGTGTCCCGGTCGTCGGTCTCGGCCAGCGCGCGGTGCAGGTAGCCGGTCGCGTCCGCCCACGAGTGCTTGGCGGCGGCCTCGCCCGCGGCCTCGCGCAGCACGGTGACCGTGAGCGGGTCGCCGGTCGGGCCGGCCGACATCAGGTGGCGGGCCGAGCGTCTCAGCGGCGCGCCGAGCCGGTACAGCAGCGACGCGGTACGGCGGTGCAGCCGGTCGCGCTCGCCCGGGTCCATGCCGGCCAGCACGGCCTGCTGGATGCGCGGATGGGCGAAGCGGTCGGGCGGCGTGCCGGTGACCAGCCCGGCGCGGCGCAGCGTCTCCCCCGCCGCCCTGGCGGTGTCCTGGCCGTGCCCGGCGATCATGGAGGCGACCTCCATGCCGTCCTCGGGTGCGACGATGGCCAGGCTGCGCAGCAGGTCGACGTCCGCGGCGTCCACGCCCGACCCGCTGCCGGACAGCCAGCCGAGCGCGGTCTCGGTCAGCGCCAGCGCGCCGATCTCCAGCACCCGGGACAGCTCGGCGCCCACCGGGCGCACGCCGGACCTGGCCAGCCGCCCGGCCAGCTCCCGCAGCAGCAGCGGGTTGCCCTGGGTGAGCCGGTGGCAGGCGGCGGCGACCTCCTCGCCGATCTCCTCCTCCACGCCGAGCACGGACTCCATGAGCCGTCCCGCGCATTGGGCGCACAGGGGGGCGGGCCGCAGCAGCCGCGTGTACGGCAGCGTGGCCAGGTCTCTGGCCAGGTCGTCGGGGCCGCCGGTGTCGGCGGTGGTGAGGATCATCGCGATGGGCAGGCCGTCGAGCCGCCGGGCGATGTAGGAGCACCACTGGGAGGACTGCGGATCGGTGTGGTGCACGTCGTCGACGGCGATGATCAGCGGCCGGTCGCCGGTGAAGGAGCGGGTGGCCCGGTAGAGGCCGTGCAGCAGGTCGGGTGTGACGGGATGGCTACGGTCGAGCCCGCCGCCCAGGTCGGGACCGACGACGGCGCCCTCGCCGGGTGGCGGCGCGCGGCCGGCGGTCATGAGCGGCTCGAAGAGCTGGCGGACCACGCCGAACGGGTGGTCGCGCTCGGTGGGGTGCCCCCGCGCCATCAGCAGCAGCGCCCCCGCCTCACCTCTGGCCGCCAGCGCGGCGTTCAGCAAGGTGGTCTTGCCCATGCCCCGGGACCCCTGGATCAGGAGGACGGAGGGCCCGCCGGCACGGACCCTCGACAGCGCCTCCCGCATCGCCGCGGTCTCGATGTCACGGTGTAGCAGCGGCTGTCCCGAAGACATCGCCACTCCCCACAGTTCGGCCCCCCTGAAACTGTCCACCAGGATCATGCCGCCTCGGGCGGGCGGGCTGTCAATACCTGGGCACGCAAATCCGACTAATCCGGACTATTGGCACCTGGTTCAACAGCGCGCCCACACCGGGGCGCATGCGCATTCCCGCCGGACCAATACGTATTTTCGCCCACCGTACCGGTGAAATGCGTACGCCGGAATTACGTCTTTACACCGGATCCGGCCCGGTGCGACTCTGCGATCAACCAATATGGACCCGATACGGGGAGGGTCATGGACCGCCCACGTCTCAAGGCGCACTTCACACCGCAGGTGATCGACGGGTCGAAGGTGTTTCTCCTGGCCGAGGGTCAGCACTACCTCGTCCAGTCGGCGGGGGCCGGGAAACTCCTTCCCTACCTGGACGGACGGCGTACCGTAGCCGAGATCGCGAGCGCGCTGATCGACGAACTGCCGCTCCCGCAGACACTCATCGCCATTCGCAAATTCGCCGCATTCGGCCATCTCGCCAATGGCCGCCCCGATTGGCCGGACAGCACGCTGGCATTCTGGGACGCGCAGGGAATTGACCCGGTGCACGCGCACGACGCGCTCTCCCGCGCCGAATTCACCGTCGTGGCCTGCGAGGGGGCCGACGCCGCCGCGGTGGTCCCGGTGCTGGCCGAGCACGGGTTGCGTATACGTACGAGGAGCGTGGCGGAGGAGGCCGCCGGGCCCGAGGGGACGATGGCGGTCGTGGTGGCCGGCGACTACCTCGATCCGGCGCTCGACCGGCTCAACGCCGCCTATCTGGCCGCCGGGCACCCGTGGGCGCTGGTGAAACCGGGCGGGATCACGCTCTGGGTCGGCCCGGTGCTCCAGCCTGGACGCACCGGCTGCTGGGCCTGCCTGGCGCAGCGGCTGGCCGGGAACCGGCAGGTCGAGCGGTACCTGGCGGGCAAGCGCGGCGGCGGCGTGCCGTACCACCCGGCGCGGGAGTCGGCGCCCGCCGGTCCGGCCGTGGCGGGCGGGCTGCTGGCCGTGGAGCTGGCGCGGATCGCCGCGGGGGCGGCCTCCTCGCGGCTGGAGGGCCGCATGACCACCGTCGACCTGCGCACCCTCGGCGTCATGGAGCACACCGTGGTCCGGCTGCCGCAGTGCCCGGCCTGCGGCGATCCCACGCTGATCAGCGAACGCAGCCCCAAGGTCGCGCTGTCGGCGCGCAGCGCCCGGCACGTCACCGACGGCGGATACCGCATCGAGCCGCCCGCGCGTACGTACGCCAGGTTGGAGAAGCACATCAGCCCGCTGATCGGGGCGGTCACCCGGCTGCACACCTTCGCCGACGAGGACAACGGCGTCACCTACAGCTTCACCGCGGGCCACAACTTCGCCATGATCGGCGACAACATGGACCTGCTGCGCCGCAACCTGCGCGGGCAGAGCGGCGGCAAGGGCCGTACCGAGGTGCAGGCCAGGGTGAGCGCGCTGTGCGAGGCCATCGAACGCTACTCGGGCGTGTGGCGCGGCGAGGAGCCGGTCACCGAGGCCGCCTACGCCGACCTCGACCCGGCGGTGGCCGTCCATCCTGAGTCGCTGCTGCACTTCTCCGACGCCCAGTACGCCGGCCGCGAGGAGTGGAACAAGGACCCCGCGCACCGGCTGCACCTGGTGCCCGAGCGGTTCCGTACGGACCTGCCGGTCGACTGGTCGCCCGCCTGGTCGCTGACCGAGGAGCGGGAACGGCTGGTGCCCTCCGGCTACGCCTGGTACGGCCACCCCGACCTGGAACGCCACTTCTACTGCGTGGGCGACTCCAACGGCAACGCCTCGGGCAACTCGATCGAGGAGGCCGTCCTGCAGGGCTTCTGCGAGCTGGTCGAACGGGACGCGGTGGCCCTGTGGTGGTACAACCGGGCCCGGCGGCCGGCCTTCGACCTGGACTCGCTGCGCGACCCGTACGTCGACACCGTGCGCGAGTTCTACCGCGGCATGGACCGCGACCTGTGGCTGCTCGACCTCACGACCGACCTCGGCATCCCGGCGTTCGTGGGGGTCTCGCACCGCACCGGGCATCCGGTGGAGGACGTCATCGTCGGGTTCGGCGCGCACCTCGACCCGCGGATCGCCGCCATCAGGACGCTCACCGAGGTCAACCAGTTCCTGCCCTCGGTGGAGCGGCGCGACGAGAACGGCGAGACGCTCTACCTGGACGACGACGTCGCCACGCTGGCCTGGTGGAAGGAGACCAGGCTGGCCGAGCAGCCGTGGCTGGTGCCCGACCCCGCCGTACGCGCCCGCACCCTGTCCGACTACGCCCGCTCGGACGGCGGCGACCTGGCCGGTGACGTGCAGACGTGCGTGGCCAGGGCCGCCGCGGCCGGGATCGAGGTCATCGCGCTCGACCAGAGCCGTCCCGACCTGGAGCTCAGCGTGGTCCGGGTGATCGCGCCCGGCATGCGGCACTTCTGGCGGCGGCTCGGCCCCGGCCGGCTGTACGACGTGCCGGTCTCGCTCGGCTGGGTCACCGAGCCCGTGGCCGAGGACGAGCTCAACCCGACCAGCGTCTTCTTCTGACCGGTTCGCGGGCCCCTGGGTGACGGAGAGGAGCGGGCCATGGACGAGACCAAGCTGCGGCTGCGGCGGGACGCGGAGCTGACCGAGGCGGACGGCGAGGCGCGCATCTCCACGCCCGCCGGCTCGCTCGGCCTGCGCGGGCTCGACGCCGGGACCGCGGCCGCCCTGCGGATCCTGGCCGGCGGCGACGCGGGCGAGACCGCCCTGGCGGCGACCGTGGGCGAGGCCGGACTGCTGCGCTGGAATCTGCTGGTCCGCCGCCTGGCCAGGGCCGGCCTGCTGGAGTTCACCGCGGCCGGGGCCCGGCTGCGCCCGGTCGGCGCCGGCGGCGTGGAGCCCGCACCCACGCCGCCGGCGGACACGCCGATCAGGCTGTCGCGCTTCGCCGTCGTGACCGCCGGGGACGGCGTGCTGACCGTGCGCTCGCCGCGCAGCCCGGCGGTGGTGGAGCTGTCGCCGGCCGCCTGCGGGCTGCTCGGCGCGCTGGCGTCCTGGACCACCCCGGCGAACCTGGCGGACGGCGGCCGGGCGCGGGACCAGGAGTGGGGGCCGGCGCTGCGGTTCCTCGCGGCGGCGGGCGTGCTCGCCACCGGCCCCGAGGACGACGACCTGGCGACGGCCCAGTGGCACCCTCGCGACCTGTGGCTGCACGCCCACAGCCGCGGCCCCCGGTACACCGGCCGCTACGGCGGCACGTACGCCTTCACCTCCCGCTTCGACCCGGTGCCCGCCGACCCGCCGCCGTTCACCGGCGAGCGGATCGAGCTGCCCCGGCCCGACCTGGAGCTGCTGGCCAAGACCGACCCCAGCCTGACCGACACGCTGGAACGCCGCCGCTCCCTGCGCGAGCACGACCCGGACGCGCCCATCACGCTGGCCCAGCTCGGCGAGCTGCTCTACCGGTCGATGCGGCGGCGGGCGACGTTCACCTCACCCGACGGGCAGGAGCTGACCGACCGGCCCTACCCCTCCGGCGGCTCGGTCCACGAGCTGGAGATCTATCCGCTGATCGTGTCCTGCCAGGGGGCCGAACCGGGACTGTGGCACTACGACACCGCCGGCCACGCGCTGGAGCTGGTCTCGCCGCCCACGCCCGCCGTGCGGGCGCTGGTCGAGCGGGCCAAGTCGGCGGCCCAGCTCACCGCCGACCCCCAGGTGGTGCTGACCGTCACCGCGCGCTTCGGCCGGGTGATGTGGAAGTACGAGACGATCGGCTACTCGCTGGTCCTCAAGCACGTGGGCGTGCTGTACCAGACGCTCTACCTGGCCGGCACGGCCATGGACCTGGCCGTGTGCGCGCTGGGCGGCGGGGACGCCGCCGACTTCGCGCTCGCCAGCGGCCTCGACTACCTGACCGAGGGCAGCGTCGGCGAGCTGATCGTCGGCAGCCGGCGGTGATGGGCACATGACGGCACGACGGCGGGCCGAGGGCCGCGTTCGGGGGACGGCGCGATGAAGTTCCGGTTCAAGGCGTTGCAGCGGATGCGGGAGCCCGACGAGCTCGACTCGCCGACGCTGCTGGCCTCGCCGCGCGGGTGGATCGCCACGTTCGTGGTGCTGATCATCGTGGTGGCCGCGGGAGTGTGGTTCTTCGCCGGGCGGCTGCCGGTCACGGTGCCCGCCGTGGGGCTGCTGACCCATCCCGGCGGCACGGCTCGGCTGCAGAGCCCGTACGGGGGGACGGTGCGCTCGATGCTCGTCCAGCCGGCCGAGGCGGTGCGCGAGGGCCAGGCGGTGGCGGTCATCGCCGCCGACGGCGGGGCGGAGCAGGTGGTGCGCAGCCCGTTCAGCGGGCGGGTGGTCGCCGGTTCCGCCGTGCCCGGCCACGTGGTCAGGGAGGGCGAGGAGCTGCTGCTCATCGAGCGTACGGACGCGCCGCGCGACCGGCTGGTGGCGATGTTGTTCGTGCCGGTCGACCGGGCGATGGGCGTGGTGCCGGGCAAGCCGGTCGATCTGTCGGTCTCCTCGGCGCCGCCCGGCGCGTACGGGCTGCTGCGCGGCCGGGTCGAGTCGGTCAGCGACTACCCCGTGATGACCGAGCAGGCCGCCGACCTGGTGGGCGGCGAGGACCCGGCGCGCGGCTACCTGCGGAACACGCCGTCCAGACTGGTGATCGTGGACCTGGTGCGCGATCCCGCCACGCCGTCCGGCTACGCCTGGTCAACCGTGAAGGGGCCGCCGGTGGGCCTGCAGTCGCAGGTCTCCGTCAGCGGCGCGATCGGGCTGGGCAGCCAGACGCTGTTCGACCTGCTGCTCGGGCGCTGAGGTGAGCCGCGTGACCGCCCCCGCTCCCCCGCCGAAGGAGGGATGCGTGACCACGACCAGCGCCCCCGGGAGGGACGTGTGACCACCACCGGCGTCCCCGACCAGGGGCATGTGGACCAGGCACCCGCAAAGGACACCGGGAAGGGCGCCGCGCCCGCTCCCCCGGCGACCCCGGCGGCCCCGGCGCGGCGGCGGCGGCGGTGGAGATGGCGGCGGCGCACGCCGACGGTCATCCAGATGGAGGCCGTCGAGTGCGGGGCGGCCTCGCTGGCGATGATCCTGGGCTACCACGGCAAGTTCGTGCCGCTGGAGGAGCTGCGTTCGGCCTGCGGAGTCTCCCGCGACGGCGCGAAGGCCTCCAGCGTGGTGGCCGCGGCCCGCCGCTACGGGCTGATCGCCAGGGGCTTCCAGATGGAGGCCGACGACCTGCGCTCGCTGACCGAGCCGGCCATCGTGTTCTGGGCGTTCCAGCACTTCATGGTCCTGGAGGGGGTGCGCAGCCGGTTCGGCAGGAAGGCCGTCGCGGTCAACGACCCGGCGGGCGGCCCCCGGATGATCGACTGGGACGACTTCGACTCCGGCTTCACCGGCGTGGTGCTGACGTTCGAGCGGGGACCGGACTTCCGGCCCGGCGGGCGGCCCACCCGCGTCGGGCAGGCCCTGCTGGCGCGGCGGATGCCGTCGGGCCGCGCCCTGCCGCTGGTGCTGCTGGCCAGCCTGCTGCTGGTGGTGCCGGGCATCATCGGGCCCGCGTTCAGCCGGGTGTTCATCGACCGGATCCTGACCGGGCGCGACCCCGGCTACCTGGTGCCGCTGCTGTTCGCGATGGGGGTCACCGCGGTCGTGGTGTTCGTGCTGACCTCGGTGCAGCGGCACTACCTGCTGCGGCTGGAGATCCGGCTCAGCCTGGTCAGCTCGGCCCGCTTCTTCCGCCATCTGCTGCGGCTGCCGGTGGAGTTCTTCCTCCAGCGGCGTCCGGCCGAGGTGGCCAAGCGGGTGCAGGCCAACGACGGCGTGGCCGAGATCCTGTCCCGCGACCTGGCCGTCACGCTGGTGAACCTGGTCCTGGTGCTGTTCTACGCGGCCGTGCTCATCCGCTACGACCTGCTGCTCGGGCTCGTCGGGGTGTCGATGGCGCTGCTGAACATCCTGGTGCTGCGCCAGGTGTCGCGGGCGCGTACGGACGCGGTGGCGGCGCTACGGGCCGACCTGGGCAACCTGACCTCCACCACGTTCAACACGCTGCAACTCGTGGAGACCGTCAAGGCGACGGGGGCCGAGCCGACGGCGTTCCAGCGCTGGGCCGGGTTCCTGGCCAAGGCGGTCACCGCCAAGCAGCGGCTGGGCGTGGCCACGGCGACGCTGACCGTCGTGCCGCCGCTGCTGGCCGCGGTCAACAGCGGCCTGATCCTGCTGATCGGCGGGCTGCGGGTGGTGGACGGGGCGATCAGCGTCGGCATGCTGGTGGCCTTCCAGACGCTGCTGAACGCGCTGTCCAGGCCGGTCACCCAGCTCACCAACCTGGGCGGCCAGTTGCAGGACATCTCGGCCGACATCTGCCGCCTGTACGACGTCGAGAAGTACCCGATGGCCCGGACGTTCGAGCGGTCCGCGCGAGCCGAGGAGGAGGCCGGACCGAGCGGGCGCCTGGACGGGCGGCTGGAGTTCGCCGACGTGACCTTCGGCTACAACGCGCTCGCCACGCCCGTCGTCAGGAACCTGTCGTTCACCGTGGTGCCGGGCCGCCGGGTGGCGATCGTCGGCAACTCCGGCAGCGGCAAGTCGACCGCGGGCAAGCTGGCCGCCGGCCTGTACGCGCCGACCTCCGGCCGGGTGCTGCTGGACGGCCGGCCGCGGGACGACCTGCCGCGGGCCGTCGTGGCCGCCTCGGTCGCGTACGTGGACCAGGACATCACCCTGTTCGAGGGCACCGTGCGCGACAACCTGACGTTGTGGAGCGACGACGTGCCCGACGAGGTGGCGGTCTCGGCGCTGCGGGACGCGGCGCTGTTCGACCTGATCGCGGCCCGGCCCGGCGGCCTCAACAGCCGGGTGCTGGAGGGCGGCAGGAACCTCAGCGGCGGCCAGCGGCAGCGCCTGGAGCTGGCGCGGGCCCTGTCGATCCAGCCGACGCTGCTGATCCTGGACGAGGCGACCAGCGCCCTGGACCCGGAGACGGAACGGATCATCGCCGACAACCTGCGCAGGCGCGGCTGCGGCTGCCTGATCATCGCGCACCGGCTGTCCACGGTGCGCGACGCGGACGAGATCATCGTGCTCGACCGCGGCGAGGTGGTCGAGCGCGGCAGGCACGCCGAGTTGCTGGCGCTCGACGGTCACTACGCCGCGCTGCTCAGGAGCTCACGCAAGAACGGCGACGGAGGATGACGCAGTGCTGAAAGTGGCTGGTTTCTCCCCGTTCTTCACCGACGCCGCCACGCCGGTGGACTACTCGGCGGAGAACCTGTTCGTGCTGTCGGGCATGCGCGAGGTGCTGCTGGTGGAGGAGGGCGCGGTCGACCTGTTCGCGGTGCGCCTGGAGGGCGGCCGTCCGGTCGGCCGGTGGCACTACCTGTGCCGGGTCCGGCAGGGCACGTTGCTGCCGGGCTCGCCCAAGGGGCCCAGGCACGGCATCGTGGGCCGTCCGGTGCTCGGCACGCGGGTCTCGCGCCTGCCGCTGGCCAGGCTGGGCGAGCTGTCGGGCACCAACCGGTCGGCCACGATGTCCACCGCCGAGTACGGGCTGGCCGTGCGGCAGTTCGTCCGCGGGCTGGAGGGCGGGATGATCGCGCTGGCCACCGCGCTGCGCGACGCGTTGCCGCCGCGCGAGTTCGTCCCGCTGCTGCCCGACGCGGTGACCGAGCTGCCGGCCGGCCGCGCCGCCCGGTCGGTGGACGGCGTGCGGTGGATGACCGTCGAGGAGGGCGCGGTCGAGATGCCCGACGGCGTGGCCGGCGTGCTGACCGCGGGCGCCGAGCTGGCCGTGACCGAGCGGGACTGGATGGTCGCCGACGCCCCCGCCCGGCTGCGCGCCCGGTCGACCTGGCAGTTGCTGGCCGACGAGACGATCTGGGCCCGCTGGGTCGAGCACGCCATCCGCTTCCTCTACACGGTGGACCGCCGGGTCGAGCGGCGGCGGGCGCAGGAGCTGGAGGCGCTGCGGCGGCGCAGGGAGCGCGAGGCCGGCACGACGCGGGCGGCCCGCCGCGGCTTCGACACGCTGGTCAGCGACACCGAGGCCAAGGTGCGCGTGGCCGACGTCACCGCCGACCCGCCGGCGCTGGCCGCGGCCAGGCTGGTGGCCTCGCACGGCGGGTTCACCGTGACCGCGCCGCCGCCGGGCCAGGCCCGGGGGGCCGACCCGCTCCAGGCCGTCGCGCTGGCCTCCGGGGTGCGCACCCGGTCGGTCCGGCTGGACGACGGCTGGTGGAAACACGACATCGGGCCCATGGTGGGCTACCGGGCCGACGACGGGACGCCGGTGGCCCTGCTGCCGATCGGCTCGCGGTACGTGGTCGCCCAGCCCGGCCACAGCCGGGTCACGCCCGTCACCAAGGCGGTGGCCGCCACGCTGACCGGCAAGGCCGAGGTGCTGTACCAGCCGCTGCCGCGCGAGGTGCGGACCGTGGCCGGGCTGCTGCGCTTCGGCCTGGCCCGCAACGGCCGCGACCTCTGGGTGCTGGCCTCCCTGGGCACGCTGGTGGCGGTCATCGGCCTGCTGGTGCCCGCGATGACCGGGCTGGTGCTGGGGACGTTCGTGCAGCGGGCCGAGCGCGACCTCATCGTGCAGGGCGCGGCGCTGGTGATCGGCGGCGCGCTGGTGGCGGGGGCGCTGTCGATCGTGCAGAACGTCGCGGCCCTGCGCATCGAGGGCCGTTCGTCGGCCCGGGTGCAGGCGGGCGCGTGGACGCGGCTGCTGTCCCTGCCCGTCACGTTCTTCGGCCGCTACTCCACCGGCGAGCTGGGCACGACCGTGCTGGGCGTGAGCGCGGCGCAGGAGACGTTGTCGGGCGTGATGACCACCGCGACGCTCGGGCTGTTCGGCGGGCTGGCCAACCTGGCGCTGGTGTACGTCTACGACGTCGGCCTGGCGCTGCTGGCGACCCTGCTGGTGCTGGCCGGCGTGCTGGTGTGCGCGGTCGCCGGCTTCTTCGAGGTACGCCTGCAACGCCGCCTGTACGAGCAGGAGCAGCGGCTGTCGTCGCGGGTGTTCCAGCTCCTGTCGGCGGTGCCCAAGCTGCGCGTGGCGGCCGCGGAGGACCAGGCGTTCGGCGTGTGGACGCGCGACTTCATGGCGACCAGGACCACCTCGGCCGCCGCCCGGCGGCTGCAGAACGTGGTGACCACCTTCAACGCCGGGTTCCCGCTGGTCTGCTCGGTCGTGATCTTCGCCGTGGCGGCCGGGCCGCTGCGCGGGCAGTTGCCGATCAGCGCGTTCCTGGCCTTCTTCGCCGCGTTCAACCTGCTCATCGCCTCGGTGCTGCAGTTCACCGGCGCGGCCATCACCGCCATGGGCGTGGTGCCGATGCTGGAGAAGCTGGCCCCGGTGCTGGAGGCCGAGCCGGAGGACCACGCGGGCAAGGCCGACCCGGGCGACCTGTCGGGCCGCGTCAGCCTGTCCCGGGTCTCCTTCCGCTACGGCGGGGACGGCCCCGCGGTGCTCACCGACATCGACCTGTCGATCGAGCCCGGCGAGTTCGTCGCGATCGTGGGCCCGACCGGCAGCGGCAAGTCCACGATCCTGCGCCTGCTGCTCGGCTTCGAGCAGCCCGACGTCGGCTCGGTCCTGTACGACGGCCAGGACCTGGGCGAGCTGGACCTCGGCGCGGTGCGCCGGCAGTGCGGCGTGGTGCTGCAGAACGGCGCCCTGCTGGCCGGCGACATCCGGCAGAACATCGTCGGCAGCACGAACCACACCGTCGACGACGCCTGGGAGGCGGCGGCGATGGCCGGCATCTCCGACGACATCACGGCCATGCCGATGGGCATGAACACCGTCCTGTCGGAGGGCACGAACACGCTCTCCGGCGGCCAGCGGCAGCGCATCATGATCGCCAGGGCGCTGGTCTCGCGGCCCCGCATCGTCTTCTTCGACGAGGCGACCAGCGCCCTGGACAACCCCGCCCAGAACGTCATCGCCGAGAGCACCCGCCGGCTCAACGCCACCCGGGTGGTCATCGCCCACCGGCTGTCCACCGTCCGGGACGCCGACAAGATCCTGGTGCTCGACGGCGGCCGCATCGTCCAGCAGGGCACCTACGACGAGCTGCTCACCGAGGAGCAGGGGCTGTTCGCGCGGCTGGCGCGGCGGCAGATGTGAGCGCACGGAAGGAGCCGTCATGGAGTTCGCGCTGCTGATCCACGGGCCGGAACGGGCCTGGGCGGAGCTGTCGGAGCAGGACCGCTCCGCGCTGTTCTCCGCCTACCTCGCCTTCGGGCGGGAGCTGCGGGAGGCGGGCGTCACGGTGGTGTTCGGCGCCCGGCTGGCCCGCCCGGACGCGGCCGAGGGGGAGCCGCGCGAGGACGGCCGTCCGGAGCTGGGCGGCATGTGGATCCTCGACCTGCCGTCGGAGGAGGCGGCCCTGGAGTGGGCCGGGCGCCTGCCGTCCGGGCCGGGCGACCGGGTCGAGTTACGGCGCTGCGACCGTGGAAGGATGTCACGATAGTGCCAACCGGGGCTCTGCCCGCGCCCCACCACGCCTTTGGGGCAGAACCCACAGGGAGGTAGACGACTCATGGACTTCGTGCTGCTGATCCACGGCGACGAGATGCTCTGGGACGCCTTCAGCGAGAGCGAGCGGGAGCGGATGGCCGAGGCCCACCGCCAGTTCGGCCGGGCGATGGCGATGGCGGGGGTCAAGGTCAAGTACGGCGCGGGGCTGACCAGGTCCGGGGAGGGCAAGCTGGTCAGACCCGACGGGCCCGCCGTCGACGGCCCGTACGCGGTCGGGCGGGAGCAGATCGGCGGCATCTGGGTCATCGAGGTCCAGTCGGCCGAGGAGGCCGAGTCGTGGGCGCGCAAGATGCCCTACGCGCCCGGTGACATCGTCGAGGTGCGCCCCTGCGACCCGGCCTCCTGACGGCCGGGCCCCGGGAGCGCCCTCAGTAGCGGGCTCTGCGGCTGAGCAGCACGCCCACGGCCAGGAACAGCAGGCCGGCGGCGCCGTACACGATGGCCAGCGAGGTCGCGGGTGGCTTCTCGCTGGCGTTCACGACGGCCAGCCCGAGGCCGACGATCGCGCTGATGTAGCTGAAGATCGCGATGAAGATCTTCCAGAACGGACTCATGACGTGCTTCCTTCCGATGAGTGCTGAGCCGGTCCGTACGGTGCGGTCCCGGCGACGACGAAGCCGAGCAGCATGACCCAGGCGTCCGGGTCGGCCAGGAAACGCCGCCAGCGGTCGGCGGCCAGGGCGAGCCCCGCCATCGGCAGCGCGCCCGAGGCGACGAGCGGCGCCAGGCGTTCGGGCCCCAGGTGCGGGGCGAAGGCCGCGGTGGGGTGGGTGTCGTTGGTGGTGGCGAACGGGCGCAGCACCACGTCGGCGAACCCGCCGCCGCGCAGCAGCCGGGTGAGCTTCCTGCCGATCTGCCGGTCCCCTCCGGCGCCGCGCTGGGCCTGGGCCATCGTCGCGTGGACGGAGGCCAGCTCGGGGTACATCGGGTCGGCCAGCCCCCACAACATGCTGTCCACCTCGACGACCACGATCCGGCCGCCGGGACGCAGCACGCGCAGCGCCTCGGCCAGCATCGGCGCCGGATCGCCCACGTGCTGCAGTACGTACCGCAGCAGTACGCCGCCCACGCTGCCGGTACGCAACGGCAGCCGGGCGCCGTCGGCGGTGACCAGCGGGGCGCCGCAGCCGCCCGCGTTGCGCAGCAGGGAGGCGTCCACGTCGAGCGCGATGACGGGCAGCCCCGGCTCGGCGGCGCGCAGCCGGCGGGTGACCGCGCCCGAGCCGGCGCCCAGCTCCAGCAGCGGGCCCTCGCGGGTCAGCCCGAGGTCGCGCATGATGCGCAGCTCCTCCTCGAAGGAGAGCGCCGCCTGGGCCTCCAGCCGGGCCAGCTCGCCGGTCACGCCGCCCCACGTGGTGGTGGCGGCGTCGTAGGAGCCGGTGGCCGCCGGCGCCGCGCTCATCGGGGCCTCGGGGTCATCATCAGGCCGTGCCTGGGCCGCAGCGTGACCAGCGCCTCGGGCTCGACGGGGAAGCCCTCCACCAGTTCCATGCGCAGCCCGCGCAGGATCACCGCGAGCACGAGCGTGGCCTCCGCCAGCGCGAAGTGCCGTCCGACGCAGATGCGCGGGCCGCCGCCGAAGGGCAGGTACTGGTGGCTGAGCAGCCGGGCGGCCCGGTCGGGGTCGAACCTCTCCGGCCGGTACGCATCCGGCTCCTCCCAGTACCTCGGGTCGCGGTGCAGCACCCACGGGCTGACGCACACCAGCGACCCGGCCGGTACGTCGTAGCCGTCCAGCACGTCGACGGCCGTGCCGCGGCGGGAGATCAGCCAGACCGGCGGGTAGAGCCGCATGGCCTCCTGGACGGCCTGCCGGCAGCGGCGCAGCCCGGGCAGGTCGGCGGCGGTGGGCGACCGGCCGGCCAGCACCTCGTCGATCTCGGCGCGCACGGCCTCGGCCGCCTCCGGGTGCCGGTCGAGCAGGTAGAGCGTCCAGGTCAGCGACTTGGCGGTGGTCTCGTGCCCGGCCATGACGATGGTCAGCACCTGGTCGCGCAGGTCGGCGTCGGACATCGCGTGCCCTTCGGCCAGCATCGCGCCGAGCAGGTCGTCGCCCGCGCCGCCGGCCCGGCGGGCGGCGATGATGAGCCTGGTGACCCGGTCCAGGAAGGCCCGCGCCCGCAGGAAGCCGGCGTGCCGCGCGGCGGTGTCGGCCGGGTCGGGGTCGTCGCTGGGTACGTAGTGGCCGATGAAGCGGTTGACCGCGTCCACGGCGCGGCCGAAGCCCTCGCCGGCGACGCCGATGTCGGTGCCCAGCATGGCCTTGACGATCACGCTGAGGGTGAGCGAGGTCAGGTCGTGGTCGACGCGTACGGGCCGGTCGCCGGCCCAGTGCGTCACCAGGTGCTCGGCGGCCTCGACGATGACCTGGTCGAACCGGCCCACCTCGGCGGGCCTGAACGCGGGCGCGCACATCCTGCGCTGGGCCGCCCACTCGGCGCCGTCGCTGGTCAGCAGGCCGTTGCCGAGCAGGGGGCGGAGCATGTCGTCGTCCGGCGTGCGTTCCTTGGTGTAGGCGGCGCCGTTCTCCTTCAGCACGTGCCTGGCCAGGTCGGGGCGGTTGAGCATGTAGACCGGCTCGCCGTCCGCGTCGTGGCGGGTGACGTCGCCGAGGGCCGCCATGGCGGTGACGAACTCCAGCGGCGCGTCGCGCATGGCCCTCAGGCTCTGGGTTCCGGCCGGTCCCGGCGGCACCCGGGGGGATACGTACGTCCCGGACATGGGTTCTCCCGATGGCTTACGCAAACGAATATTCCGATACGCATTTCCGGCCACCGAATACGTATATCGCTTCGTATTGTTCCGGTCGGCGTATTTGCAGAGTACCTTTTAAGCAGAGGGCTCTCAATACTTAATCCGGAGCCCCGGAAATTAAGTCTAGGCACCTCGAATTCGACTGTGTAAGACTCCGTTCCGAGACGGCGCACCGCGCCGAAGGGGAAAAGCTCCAGGAGGACGCAATGGCCCTGAACCCCAGAGAGCGGACCGAATTCGTCAACGCCTACACCCGAGTCCTGATCACCGCGTGGTCGAGCGAGGAATTCTCGGCGAAGCTGGACAGCAACCCGCGCGAGGCGCTGGCCGAGGCCGGCCTCGAGGTTCCCGCGGGCGCCCAGATCACCCTCGTGCGCAACGTGCCCGACGGCCACCACGACACGAACCTCGACGTGCAGGTCTCGCTGTGGGAGCGCGGTCTGGAGACGGGGACGTTCGAGTTCCACATCCCCGAGACGCCGCAGATCGACATGGCCGAGCTGAGCGAGGGCGACCTCGACTCGATCGCGGCCGGCGTCGACGTCAACTGCTGCTGCTGCCCCTGCTGCTGCTGCACCTGACGCCGGGAGCCACGCACGCCAAGAGGAGGAAGAGGAGATCATGTCCGACGACCAGGCGAACCCCATCCACGTACGGGGGCTGCGCAAGCAGTACGGTCCCGCTCTCATCCTGCAGGGTGTGGACCTGGATGTTCGTCCCGGAGAGGTGTTCGCCTTACTCGGCCCCAACGGCGCGGGCAAGACGACCACGGTCGAGATCCTCGAAGGCGTGCGCCGGCGTTCGGGCGGCGACGTGCGTGTCCTCGGCCGCGACCCGGCCGAGGACGCCCCGCAGTGGCGGGCGCGGCTCGGCATCGTGCCGCAGACGACGGGCGCCTACGCGGACCTGACCGTCCGCGAGGTCGTCGAGCACTTCGCCGCCTTCTACCCCGCGCCGCTGCCCGCGGCGCAGGTCATCGACATGGTGGGCCTCGGCGCGAAGGAGCGCAAGCAGGCCCAGACGCTCTCGGGCGGCCAGCTGCGCCGCCTGGACGTGGCCGTCGGCGTCGTCGGCGACCCCGACCTGATCTTCCTGGACGAGCCGACCACCGGGCTGGACCCGGAGGCCCGGATGGAGGCGTGGGACCTGGTCCGCTTCTTCGCCGACCAGGGCAAGACGACCGTGCTGACCACCCACTACCTCGACGAGGTGGAGGCGCTGGCGCAACGCGCGGCGGTGATCGTGGCCGGCCGGATCGTCGAGACCGGGCCGGTGAGCGAGCTGGGCGGCCGGCGTGACACGCCCGCCGCGGTGAGCTTCACCCTCACGCCCGAGCTGAGCGCGGCCGAACTGCCGGACCTGCCTCCGGGCACCGCGCTGGACCCGTCCTGCGCGCCCGGCGTGCCCGGCGGCACGCTCACGCTGCTCACCCACACGCCCACGCGGGCCCTGGCCGCGCTGCTGCCCTGGGCCGCGCGCGCGGGCGCCGACGAGCTGCCCGACCTGCGCGTCCACCGGCCGACGCTGGAGGACGTCTACCTCAAGCTGATCCGCGAGAACCAGGGGGCCCAGTCATGACCAGCTCGAACGCGATCGTGGCCGAGCAGGGCCGTCCCGTGCGCGCACGGGGCGGCGGGTCGGGGCTCTGGCGGGCGTCGGCGGCCCGTTCGTCGGTGGAGCTGAAGTCGTTCTTCCGCAACCGCCAGTCACTGTTCTTCACGCTGCTGCTGCCGATCGTGCTGCTGCTGGTGCTCGGCTCGATCTTCTCCGGCACGGTCCCCGGCACGCACACCGACTTCAAGCAGATGTTCGTGGCCGGGATCATCGCCTGCGGCATCATGAGCGTCAGCTTCAACGGCCTGGCGATCAACATCGCGATCGAGCGGGACAACGGCATGATCCGCCGCCTGGCCTCCTCGCCGATGCCGAAGACGGCGTACTTCGTCGGCAAGATCGTCCGGGTGGTGGTGACCGGCTTGCTGGAGGCGGCGATCCTGCTGGCCGTCGGCGTCGCGCTGTTCCGCCTGCCGATGCCGCCTGACGCCGCCCACTGGCTCACGTTCGCCTGGGTGCTGCTGCTCGGGGCGACGTCCTGCTCGCTGCTGGCGGTGGCCTTCAGCGCGATCATCCCGAACGCCCGCTCGGCCGCGGCGATCGTCACGCTGCCGTTCCTGGTGCTGCAGTTCATCTCCGGGGTGTTCTTCCCCTACAGCGAGCTGCCCGCCTGGATGCAGAGCCTGGCGGCGTTCTTCCCGCTGAAGTGGATGACACAGGGCCTGCGCTCGGTGTTCCTGCCGGCCGACTTCGCGGTGGTGGAGCCCGCCGGCACGTGGGAGCTGGGCAGGACGGCCGCGGTGCTGGGCGCCTGGTGCGTGGCGGCGCTGCTGCTGAGCCTGCTGACCTTCCGCTGGCGCGGCGCCAACGTCCGCTAGCCGGGGAGGGGCTCAGATGGCGAGGGTGAAGCCGGTCAGCCTCCTGGGCACCAGGCCCGGGGCCCACGCGGGCGGCTTCCCCATCCGGCGCAGCCCGGGATACCGCTCCAGCAGCCCGCTCAGCAGCAGCCCGCCGGCCTGCCTGACCAGCGGCGCGCCCAGGCAGAGGTGGGTGCCCGCGCCGAAGGCCAGATGGGGGTTGGGCGAGCGGGTGACCAGCAGCTCGTCGGGCCGGTCGAACACGGCCGGATCGCGGTTGGCCGCCCCGACCAGGGCCAGCACCCTCGCCCCCGCCGGGATCACGCCGCCGTCCAGCGGGACCGCCTCGGTGGTCACCCTGGCGGTGAACGGGATCGGCGACTCCAGCCGCAGCAGCTCGTCCACGGCCGACTCGGCCACCTCCCGGCCGCCGTTCCTGATCCGGTCGGCGGCCTCGTGGCGCGGCAGCAGCCAGTGGAGCGCGTTGCCCACCATCTCGGCCAGCGGCTTCCATCCGCCGACGACCGTGAGCGCGGCGATGCCGAGCATCTCGGCCCTGGTCAGCCGGTCGTCGGCGGCCAGCCGGCCGAAGGGCGAGCCGCCCGGCCCGTTCCCGGCGGCGGCGGTGGCGTCGGCGCGCTCGCCGAGGAAGCGGGTGAGCTCGCCCATCGCGACCCGCCCGGCCGCGGCGGCCTGGGGCCCGGCCAGCGGGTCGAGGTTGACCGACACGCGGGCGGCCAGCCCGGCGAAGACCGGCACGTCGGCGGCCGGCAGCCCGAACAGCCTGGCCAGCACGCCGGTGGCCAGCGGCTCGCCGATGTCGGCGGTGGCCTCGATCTCGTCGCGGCCGGCCAGCGCGTCGAGCACCGCGCCGATCCCGGCCTCGATGTCGCCCGCGACGCCGCGGATGGCGGCCGGGCCCATCAGCAGCGCGCCGGGCGAGCGCAGGCGCTGGTGCTCGGGGGGATCGGTGGTCAGCATCGACGGCGGCAGCTCGTCGTCCCTGACCCGTTCCCGCTGCCCGAGCGCGGCCGAGAAGCGCGGGTCGCGCAGCGCGAGCGCGCAGTCGGCGTGCGTGGTCAGCAGCCACATGCGCGAGGTGACGTCGAAGTGCACGGGGTCGTTCTCGCGCAGCCAGCGGTACGCCGGATACGGGTCGAGCCGCCCGCGAGGAGAGAACGGGTGCGCTAAGTGGCCGGGCAGCGTGCGGGGTGCCGTCATCGCGTCTCCTCATGATCAGGCCGAGGACAAACTACTACAGAGGATGTGCCGGTGGCAGAGCTTGACGTCGTCGTGATCGGCGCCGGGGTGAGCGGGCTGGCGGCGGCCGCGCGCCTGGCCGGCGCGGGCCTGGCGGTCGCGGTGCTGGAGGCCGGGGAGCGGGTGGGCGGCCGGATCCGCACCCACCGGCCGTCCCTGCTGGAGCTGGGCGCGCAGGTGATCCACGGTGACCGCAACCCGATCGCGGCGCTGCCCGGCCTGGAGGCGCCGGTGCCGGTGCCGCGGCGCGCGGCGCGGGTGCTGCTGCCCGGCGGGCCGCGTCCGCTGACCGCGCTGCGGCCCACGCCGCCGCTGCTGGAGGACCGGCTGACGTCGGGCGCGGCCCGGGAATCGCTGCGCCGCCTGGCGGGGGCGAGCCCCTGGGACGTGCCGGTCGCGGCGTGGCTCAAGGAGGAGACCGCCGACAGCCCGCAGGCGCTGGAGCCGGCCGCGGAGTGGTTCAGGCAGAACTGGGCGGCCGAGCCCGAGGCGCTGAGCGCGCCCGCGCTGGCCGCGCTGCGGCGCGCCGACCCGGCGGGACGGGGCGAGTTCGCGCTGCCCGGCGGCTTCGACCGGCTGCCCGCGCGGCTGGCCGAGGGGCTGCGGGTGCGGCTCGGCGACGCGGTCGTCCGCCTGTCCTGGACGCGCGGCCGGGTGCGGGTGCTGACCGCCGCCGGGCACGTGGAGAGCGCCGCCGCCGCCGTGGTCACCGTGCCGCCGCCGGTGGTCGCCGAGGGGCGGCTCGTGGTGGACGACCTGCCCGTGCGCAAGCAGGCGGCGGCGTACGAGCTGCGGCCCGGGGACGCCTGGTGCGGGCTGGTCGCCTATCCCGAACAGGCGCCCGAGTCCGTCGTGGTCTTCGACGCCGGGGGCCGCCTGGGGTTCGTCAGCACGACGGCCGGGCGGCCCGAGGTGCTGGTGATGGCCAAGGCCCGCGCCGCCGCGGCGGCCAGGAGCGCCTGGGCCGAGCCGGGCGGGCTGGTCGCGCTGCTGGCCGGGGCCCTGCCGTGGACGCGGGGGCTGAACCCGGCGGAGGTGGTGGTGTGCGACTGGGGCGCCGACCCGTGGACGGGCGGGGCCTACACGTACCCGGGCGTGGGGGCGCTGTGGGCGTCCCCGGCCTGGGCCGAGCCGCTGGGCGGGACGGTCTTCTTCGCCGGGGAGGCCACCGTCGGCCTGTCCGGCCCGCCCATGGCGCACATGGCGATGGCCAGCGGGGAGCGCGCGGCCACAGAGGTGATTGGGGCGCTGGAGAGATGACGGCTGGCAACGGGGAGCTCCACGGCGGGTGGTTCCTGCTCGCCCTCGACGACGAGATCGGCCCGGGGATCACGCCGCTGCGGCTGGGCGGTACGCGCCTGATGGCCGTGCGCGACGGCGAGCGGATCCGGGTGTTCGAGGCCACCTGCCCGCACCGGGGCGCCCACCTGGCCTACGGCGGCAAGCTGGACGGCGACTGCGTGATCTGCCCCTTCCACGGCAAACGCATCTCGCTGGGCGGGTCCGGCCGCCGCTGGGCGGTGGACGAGCTGCGCACGCTGCGCGCCGGGGCGGCGCTGTTCGCCCGGCTGTCCGGCGACCCCGGCGACGACCGGGGCTTCGAGCAGGCGATCAAGCAGGCGGCCGAGGACCTGGTGATCGTGGCGGCGGTGAACCAGCCGGTGACGGTCCCGGCCGAGTACGTCGTCGAGAACGCCTTCGACGCCCAGCACTTCAGCACCGTCCACCTGGTGCCCTCGGTGCGCGGCATGCGGGTCAGGATGGGCGAGCACGACGAGCTGGTGATCGAGGGCGAGTTCCGTACCAAGGCGCCGCCGTGGGAGAAGGAGCGGCGGCTCGACTTCGCCTCCCGCTTCGTGGCCCGCGCCTACAGCCCGCATCTCGTGGTGACCGAGCTGGGCACGCCGGAGGCGCCGTACACGATCGTCACCGGCGCGGTGCCGGACGGGACGGGCTGCGTGGGACGGGTGGCCATCGGTGTGCGGCCGGACCGGACGGACTCGCTGCCCGCCCTCGTGCACGGCGCCCGCTACGCCTTCGACCAGGACCGCGTCGTCTGGGACCACCTCGACACGGACGCCCCGCAGCGGCTGGACGCCGGCGACACCCCGGTCATCGCCTTCCGCCGCTTCTGTCAGGGTTTCGCCGCCGTCCCCGGAGCGTCCTCATGAGCCTGTACGTGCGCTCGACCGGCCAGGGCCGGGCCGTGTTGTGGATCCACGGCTACACGATGGACGCCTCGGTGTGGGAGCCGCTGTGGAACCTGCTGCCCGGCTGGCGGCACGTCGGCGTGGACCTGCCGGGCCACGGGCGTTCCGGGCCGCTGCGGCCGGGCACGTCGCTGCCCGCGCTGGCGGCCGAGCTGGCCGGGCTGGCCGGGGCCGAGTCGGCCGCGCTGGTGGTGGCCGAGTCGATCGGCTCGATGATCGCCCTGCAACTGGCCATCGACCATCCGCGTGACGTGCGCGGGCTGATCGTCGGCTCCCCGACCATCGCGGGCGCGCCCCCCGAGCCGGGCACCGCCGGGCGGTACCGGGCGCTGGCCGGGCTGGCTCGGATGGGCGCGGGGGGCGAGCAGCTCGCCGACCTGTGGATGTCCTCGCCGCCGGACATCTTCCGCGGCACCGAGGACCACCCCGAGCTGCGCGCCAGGCTGCGCGCGATCGTGGCCGGGCATTCGTGGCGGGAGCTGCGCGACGGCGCGATGCACGGGCTGAGCAGGCACGTCCACACGGTCGAGGACCTGCGCGGCATCCGGGCGCGCACGCTGGTCGTCGTGGGCGACCGGGACATGCCGACGTTCCGGGCCGGCGCCGCGCTGCTGGGCGGTTCGGTCCCGCTGTGCCGTACGGTCACCGTCCCCGGCGCGGGGCACCTGTGCATGATCGAACGGCCCGAGGTCGTGGCGCCGCTCATCGCCGGGCACCTGCGGCTGTCGGCCCTCGAAGCGGACGAGGAGGCCGGGCGTGCCGATTCACGAGCACTATGAGCCGGGCGAGCCGTGCTGGGTGGACTACGGGGCGCTCGACCCGGCCGGCGCGCGGGCCTTCTACGGAGAGCTGTTCGGCTGGACCTTCCGCGAGGAGGGCGGCTACTCCTTCGTCGAGCTCGGCGGCCAGGTCGTGGCCGGTTTCGGCCGGGTGCCGCCGGGCCTGCCGGCCTCCTGGAACACCTACCTGGCGGCTCCGGACGTGGACGCGGTGGCCGTAGGGGTGAAGGAGCTGGGCGGCGGCGTCGTCTTCGGCCCGATGGCGGCCGGCCAGGACGGGCGCGTGCTGTTCGCGACCGACCCGGCGGGGGCGGCGGTCGGCTTCTGGGAGGGACACCGTCCGGCCGGGATCGTGCTGGCCGGCGAGCCGGGGACGTGGTGCGGGCACGAGCTGTGGTCGGCCGGGACCGCGTTCTACCGGGGCCTGCTCGGCGCCGCGCCCGTGGCCCGCGAGGGGACGGGGGCTCGCCCGCAGTGGATGACGTTCTTCGCGACCGCGGACCACGCCGCGGCGGCGGCGACGGCGGCCCGGCTGGGCGCCACGACCGCCCCCGGGCATCCCCGGGCGACGATCGTGCGCGACCCGTGGGGGGCCCTATTCGCGCTGACGTGACCGGCCGGACAGGACGAAGAACAGGGCCACGAGGACGGCGCCGGCGATGACGACCACCGAGCCGACCGTCTTGCCGATCAGAAAGGCCACGACCACCGCGACGGCGTAGACCAGGGGAACGACCAGCCGGAGGTTCAATCCCATGCGCGCTCCTTGAAGAAAGACGGAACGGAACTCAGACGCATCATCGACCAGGCCGGGCCGGCGGTCCAGAATAACGCCGGAATATACGTATCGGCCTACGTATTGGGCCCGCTTGCCGGGCCCGCGACTGCGTAATACGCATCGATTATCGGAAGGGCTCGCGATGACCAAGGTATTAGTGATCGGCGGCGGCCCGGCGGGCTCGATCGCCGCCACGCTGCTGGCCCGCAACGGAATGGACGTGAGGCTGCTGGAACGCGAACGTTTCCCGCGTTACCACATCGGCGAGTCGGTGTCCCCGTCGTGCCGGACGATCATCGACTACGCCGGGGCGCACGACAAGGTCGAGGAACGCGGCTACCCGGTCAAGGAGGGCCTGCTGCTGCGCTGGGGCGCCGAACGCGACTGGACGGTGAACTGGGCGGCCACGTTCGGCCCCGACGTGCGCTCCTGGCAGGTCGACCGGGACGACTTCGACCAGGTGCTGCTGGACCACGCCGCCTCCCAGGGCGTCGAGGTGATCCAGCAGGCCAGGGTCCGGCGCGTGCTGTTCGAGGACGGCCGCGCGTGCGCCGCCGAGTGGGACCGCGGCGTCGAGCGCTTCGATCACCTGGTCGACGCCTCCGGACGCGCCGGGGTACTGTCGGCGCGGCACTTCCGTGACCGACGACCGCACGACGTCTTCAGGAACGTCGCGATCTGGGGCTACTACCAGGGCGGCGACCTGCTTCCGGACACGCCGGGCGGCGGCATCAACGTCATCTCCTCGCCGGAAGGGTGGTACTGGGTGATCCCGTTGCGCGGCGAGGTGTTCAGCGTCGGCTTCGTCACCCACCAGACGCGCTTCCTGGAGCGGCGTCCCCACTACGGGTCGCCGGAGGAGATGTTCCACGCGGTGGTGGCCGACTCGCCGACCGTGGCGGGGCTGGTCGGCAGGTTCACCGGGCCGGTCCGGATCGAACAGGACTTCTCGTACGTGGCCGACTCCTTCTGCGGCCCCGGCTACCACATCGCCGGGGACGCCGCCTGCTTCCTCGACCCGCTGCTGTCGACCGGCGTGCACCTGGCCATGTACAGCGCCCTGCTGGCCGCGGCCTCGATCACCGCCACCGACCGCGGCGAGGTGAGCGAGCAGGAGGCCCAGGGGTTCTACGAGTCGCTCTACCGCAACGCCTACCAGCGGCTGCTGACCATGGTCTCCTCGGTCTACCGGCAGTACCGCGGCCGGGCCAGCTACTTCTGGCTGGCCCAGCACCTGGTCAGGGGCGAGAGGTCCGACCACGCGTTCGCCGCGATCACGGCCGGGCTGTCGGACCTGACCGACGCCACCACCGCCGGCGGCACCGCGCCGATGAGCGAGCTGGTGACCGCCGCCCACGACGCGGGGCTGCGCGCCCTGCGCAACGTCACGCCCGCCGGCAGCACCATGGCCCCCATGCGCATGGACGCCAACGACCTGTACGACGCCGCCACCGGCCTCTACCTGACCGCTCACCCCCGGCTCGGCATCAGCCGCTCACTGACGAGGACGCCTTGATGAAGTCACTGGTCCGCCTGCTCCTGCCGCTCGCCCTGCTCGCGGCCCTGCTCTCCCCCGGCCCGGCGACGGCCGCCCGGACGCCCTCCCCGGCGCTCAGCGGGCAGGCATCCGTCGGGCAGGCACTCGTCGGGCAGGCGGAGGCCATGCGGCGGCTCTCGTTCATGATCGGGACCTGGGCGGGGCCGGGCTGGACCGTCACCCCTTCCGGGACGCGGCAGGAGTTCCTGCAGACCGAGCGGGTGCGCCGGCAGGCGGGCGACCTGGTGATCTCGGTCGAAGGGCAGGGCCGCGACAAGGCCGACCCGCGCACGATCGCGGACAGCGCCCTGGCCGTGATCAACTACAACGAGGCGACCGGCCAGTACCGGTGGGAGGCGTTCTCCCGCGGCTACGTCACCACGGTCGTGCCGGAGGTCGGCGACAACACCTTCCGGTGGAGCCTCCAGACGCCCGCCTACACCAGCCGCTACACGCTGACGTTCACCGCCACGACCTGGCACGAGATCGGCGAGACCACCGTGGACGGCGGGCAGACCTGGCACCAGAACTTCCAGATGGACCTGCGCCGGCTCCGCTGACGCCCGCGCACACTTGTACAAATGTAACAGTCTGCAAAAATTCGGTTGCTTTGGGTGCATAGTCCCAGTTCAGGCGGGTAGCGCGACTCCATTGGCTCCTCGTCCTGGAGGAAACCGTGGACATCAATATTGGCCAAGGCCTGACGGACGCCTGGCGACAGGTGGCGACGTTCGTGCCCAGGCTGGTCGCGTTCCTGGTGATTCTGATCATCGGGTGGATCGTGGCGAAGGCGCTGCAGAAGCTCGTGGACAAGCTCCTCGACCGCGTGGGGTTCGAGCGGGCCGTGCAGCGCAGCGGCGTGCAGCGGTGGCTCGAAAGCAGCCGGTACGACGCCAGCGGCCTGCTCGCCAAGCTCGTCTACTACGCGATCCTGCTGATCACCCTGCAGATCGCCTTCAGCGTCTTCGGGCCCAACCCGATCTCGGCGCTGCTCAACGGGGTGGTCGGCTGGCTGCCCAAGGCCGTGGTCGCCATCGTGATCATCGTGATCGCGGGCGCGATCGCCAGGGCCGTCAAGGATCTCGTCGACGGCGCGCTCGGCGGCCTGTCCTACGGGCGCTGGCTCGGCATCGCGGCGGCCGTCTTCATCTGGGCGCTGGGCATCATCGCCGCGCTCAACCAGATCGGCGTCGCCACGACCGTCACGACGCCGGTGCTCATCACCGTGCTCGCCACCATCGGCGCGATCCTGGCCATCGGGCTGGGCGGCGGGCTCGTCCGTCCGATGCAGCAGCGCTGGGAGCGCTGGATCGGCCGGATCGAGGCGGAGGCGCCGCAGGCCAGGGCGCACGCCGAGGCGTACCAGCGGGGACGTGAGGACGCCCGCACGATGGCCCGGCCCGCCGAGCCGGCCCAGACCACGCCCGGCGCACCCGGCACGACAGGCACCGCCGGCGGGGCGACCCGCGCGGACATCCCGCCCGGAACCTGAGCTCCGTGTGGCCGGGACGAGCGCCCGGTCACGCGGACCCACCAGGGCCGGCCCGCACCACCCGACCCCGCGGACCGGCCCCGCCCCCGTCTTGGGGGCGGTCAGGCGGGTTCGGCGAGGAAGCCCTGTTCGCGGGCGAGCCAGCAGACGGCCGTCAGCCGCAGCGCGGGCGCGTCGTGGTCGCCGCTGAAGATCCAGCCCAGGTGGCGCAGCTCGTCGAGGAAGCCCAGCAGGTAGTCGCCGAGGGTCTCGCGGTCGAGCGGGATCGCGTCACGCAGCAGGGCCGCGTGCTGATCCACGGCCGCGACCAGCGCCGGCTCGCTCTCCATCCTCGCGAGCTGGGCGTGGCCCAGCGTGTCCATCAACCACCGCAGGGGCGAACGCGCCCAGCCCTCCTCGAAAACCACGCGCCAACCTTAAGGCATCACCCGAGGTCAGACCGCCCGGGGGTGGTCGCACGGGCCGGACGGGTCAGTCGAAGGGCAGCCCGACGTAGTTCTCCGCCAGCGTGGTCGCCGCCGCCTCCGAGGAGGTGACGTAGTCCAGGTAGGAGGTCTGGAGCCGCCGCCCGTACGCGTCGTCCTCGTCGAAGGTGTGCAGCAGCGTCGTCATCCACCACGAGAAGTGCTGCGCCCGCCACACCCGCTTCAGGCACGCCCGCGAGTAGCCGTCCAGCAGCTCCGGCGAGCCGTGCTCGAAGAAGGCCGTCAACGCCTCGGTCAGCACCCGGACGTCGGCCACGGCCAGGTTCAGGCCCTTGGCGCCGGTCGGCGGCACGATGTGCGCGGCGTCCCCGGCCAGGTAGAGCCGCCCGTACTGCATGGGCTCGGTGACGAAGGAGCGCATCGGCGTGACGCCCTTCTCGATGATCTCGCCCGTGGTCAGCTCGAAGCCCAGGACGGTCTCCAGCCGGGCCTTCAGCTCGGCCCAGACGCGCTCGTCCGGCCACTGCGCCACGTCGGCGTCGGCCGGGACCTGCAGGTAGAAGCGGCTGACGGTGGGCGAGCGCATGCTGTGCAGGGCGAAGCCGCGCTCGGTCCTGGCGTAGATCAGCTCCTCCGACGAGGGCGCCACCTCGGCCAGGACGCCGAGCCACGCGAAGGGGTACTCCCGCTCGAACACCTCCAGGACCCCGTCCGGGACGCTGGGGCGGGAGACGCCGTGGAACCCGTCGCACCCGGCGATCACGTCGCAGTCGAGCCGCTCGCCGCCGAAGGTGAGGTACGGCTGCGACTCCGGCGAGTGCACCGCGACGTCCTCGACCTCGAACCGGACGTCGCCGCCCGCCGCCAGCCGGGCCGCGATCAGGTCCTTGACGACCTCCTGCTGGCCGTAGACGGTGATGGCCCGGCCGGGGACGAGCCTGTCGAAGGCGATGCGGTGGCCGGCGCCGCCGTACCGCAGCTCGATGCCGTGGTGGGGCAGGCCCTCGCGCAGCAGGCGCCCGCCCACGCCCGCCTCGACGAGCGTGTCCACGGTGCCCTGCTCCAGGACACCCGCGCGCACCCGTCGCTCGACGTAGGCGCGGCTGCGCTTCTCCAGCACCACCGAGGAGATGCCGCGCAGGTGGAGCAGATGAGACAGCAGCAGGCCCGCGGGGCCCGCGCCGATGATCCCGACCTGAGTTCGCATGAGGGAAGTCTGCTGCCTTCAGGCCCCGGGAGCCGAGTAGCCTCTTCCACTGAGTGGAAGAACTGTGCAGGAGTGTGGTCATGTCCGGAGGAGCCAGGCAGCCGGGGCAGACGGTGACGTCCAAGGTGCTGGCGATCCTGGGGGCGTTCGACGCGGCCCATCCGCAGCTCACGCTGACCGACCTGGCCAGGCGGAGCGGGGTGCCGCTGAGCACGGCCCACCGGCTGGTGGCCGAGCTGGAGCGGTGGCAGGCACTCAGCCGCTCTCCTGACGGGCGGCTGCGGGTGGGGCTGCGGCTGTGGGAACTCGGCCAGCTCGCCCCCGGCAGCCTCCAGGGCCGCGCGCACCCCTGGCTCCAGGAGCTGTTCGCCACCACCGGCGAGAACGTGCACCTCGCCGTCCGCGACGGCCTGGAGGTCCTGTACGTCGACAAGGTGTACGGCAGGCGGGCCGTGCCCATCGTCTCGCGCACCGGCGGGCGGCTGCCGATGCACCCGACGGGCGTGGGCAAGGCGCTGTTGGCCTTCGAGCCGGAGTGGTTCGTGCAGGCGTACCTGGCCCGTGCCCTCGAACGGCCCACGCCGCACACCGTCACCGAGCCCGGCCGGCTGGCCAGGGAGCTGGCGGCGGTGCGGGCGCAGGGCTACGCGCTGACGCACGAGGAGATGACGCTCGGCTCGTGCTCGGCGGCGGCGCCGGTCGTGGTGGACGGGCGGGCGGTGGCCGCCGTGGGGATCGTGCTCGCCTCGCGGCGCTCCCGCGAGCTGCCCCGGCTGGTGGACCCCCTCCTGGAGACCGCCGCCCGGATCGCCCACGCCCACCAGACCCCCTGACCGGCCGGCCCGCCCGGGTCGCCCCACCCCTGACCGGCCGGATCCGAACGCGAGCGGCCTCTCAAGGCAGGGGTCCCAGGTGTCCCGAGGTGGGGCGGTGTCCGGAGGTGGGGGATCAGTCGGTGAATCTCTGGATGCGGTCCTTGAACAGGGTGGTCGCGATGGCCGCCTTGTGCGGCTGGCCCTTCAGGAACGCCTGGGCGAAGCTCTTGGCCTGGTCGTAGGAGACCTTGCCGGGCATGGGCGGCTCGTTCGGATTGACGTCCACGTCCACCAGGGCCGGGCCGTCGTGGGCGAGCGCCTGCCTGATCGCCGCGGCCACGTCCCCGGACTTGGTGACCTTGGCGCCGAACCCGCCGCACGCCCTGGCCCACACCGAGTAGTCGGCCTCGGGCTGGGCGAAGCGCACGCCGTGCTCGGGGTAGCCGAGGACCATCTGCTCCCACAGGATCTGGCCGAGGGAGTTGTTGTTGTTGATGACGACCTTGACCGGCAGCCGGTGCTGGGCGGCGGTCAGGAACTCGGCCATCAGCATCGCGAACCCGCCGTCGCCGACGTAGGCGATGACCTGGCGGCCGGGGAAGGCGTGCTGCATGGCGATGGCGTACGGCAGGCCCGGGGCCATCGTGGCCAGCGTGCCCGACAGGTAGAACTCGCGCCCGCCGCGGATCGTCCAGTGGCGGGCGGCCCAGGTGGCGATCGTGCCGCTGTCGCAGGTGAGGATGGCGTCGTCGGAGGCCAGGTCGTCCAGGACGGCCATGGCGTACTGGGGGGCGATCGGGTCCCTGTCGGGGTTCTCCAGGGCGTCCATGTCGGAGCGCCACTTGGCCATGAGCTTCTGGTACTTCGCCAGGTGGCCGTTGCCGTTCCCCCGGTTGAGCAGCGGCAGCAGCTCCCGCAGTCCCTCCTTGGCGTCGCACACCACGGGCACGTCGGTCGGCACCCGCGCCCCCGCCCTGGTCGGCTCGGCCTCGAACTGCACCACCCGCGCCTTGCCCGGCTCGGGCAGGAACTTCGAGTACGGGAAGTTCGTGCCGATCATGAACAGCACGTCGGCCTCGTCCATCAGCTCCTCGCTCGGCCTCGTGCCGAGCAGCCCGATCCCGCCCGTCGTGTACGGCGAGTCGTCCGGGACGACCGCCTTGCCGGGCAGCGTCTTGACCACCGGCGCGCCCAGCGCCTCGGCCACGGCCAGCACCTCGTCCCGGGCGTGCAGCGCGCCCTGCCCGGCCAGGATGGCGGGCCGTTCGGCGGCGTTGAGCACCTCGGCGGCCCGAGCCAGGTCCTCCTGGCGCGGCAGCCCCGAGGGCCGCAGGTAGATCGGCGCGGTCTCCGGCGCCCGCACCGGCGCGACCGTCCGGTACGGGTCCTCCCCCGCGTCGGCCACCTGGATGTCGTTGGGCAGCGTGAGATGGGCGACGCCGCGCCGCGCGTAGGCCGTCCGGACGGCCAGGTCCACCAGCGAGGGCAGCTGGGCCGGGTTGGTGATCATCATGTTGTACTCGGCCACGTCGGCGAACAGCTTGTCGAGGTGGACCTCCTGCTGGTAGCCGGTGCCGAGCACGGCGGTCTCCTGCATGCCGGTGATGGCCAGCACGGGGACGTGGTCAAGCTTGGCGTCGTAGAGACCGTTGAGCAGGTGGATGCCGCCGGGGCCGGAGGTGGCCAGGCACACGCCGATCCGTCCCGTGGCCTTGGCGTAGCCGGTGGCCATGAAGGCGGCGGCCTCCTCGTGGTGCACCAGCACGAACCGCACCCGGTCACGATGACGGCGCAGCCCCTCCATGATGCCGTTGATACCGTCGCCCGGCAGGCCGAAGACGGTGTCCACGCCCCACTCGGCGAGCCGTTCGATCAGGGATTCGGATGCGATACGAGCCATATTGGCGGCTCTACCCCGCACCGCCGTCCACAGACCTCGTCACGAAAATCATTGTCATCTCTGGGGATTCGCGGGTATGGACCCGGCATGCGCATTCTGGTCACAGGAGCCACCGGCACCCTCGGCAGGGCACTGGTGCCCGTCCTGCTCAAGGCGGGTCATCGGGTACGGGCGCTCAGCCGTACCCGGCACGAGAGCCGCGGGGGCGTGGAGTGGGCTTGGGGCGATCTGGCCTCGGGCAAGGGCGTCGCGGAGGCCGTACGGCAGATCGAGGCCGTCGCGCACCTGGCCACCGGCGGCCGGCAGGGAGGCGCCCAGGTGGACCTGGCCGGCACCCGCACGCTGACCGCGGCGGCCCGCTCGGCCGGAGCCTCGCACCTGCTGCTGCCCTCGGTCGCCGGCGCGGACCGCGCGCCCGGCCACCGGCACAAGCTGGAGGCCGAACGGCTGGTCAAGGAGAGCGGCATGGCCTGGACGGTCGTCCGCGCCACCCCGTTCCACCAGTCGGTCGACCGGCTGCTGCGCGACCTGTCCACGCTGCCCGTGCTGCCCATGGACCGCTCGCTGCTCTGGCAGCCGGTGCACGTGAACGACGTCGCCGCCCGCCTGGCCGCGCTGCTGGCCGGCGGCCCCGCCTGCGCGGTCCTGGAGTACGGCGGCCCGCAGGTCCTCGGCACCGAGGAGCTGGCCAGGACCTGGCTCGACGCCCGTCACCTGCGCCGCCTGTGCCTGCCGGTGCGCATCCCGGGCAAGCTGGCCGCCGCGCAGCGCGCGGGCGCGTTCACCACCGAGGCCGATCCCAAGGGCCGGATCACCTGGCACGACTACCTGTTCCCGCCGCCGCCCACGCCCTCGGACGACTTCGCCGAGGAGCACACCGCCTCGCCGACCAGCCCGGCCACCCAGCCCGAACACGACCCGTCCCGGCACGTCTACGGCGGCGACGAGGGCTACCAGCGGCCGACCCGCGGCTGAGACCGGTTACCGATTCGTTAGGCACCCCCCTCTTGCTGGGCTTTCTCCGCCGTCGGTACGGTCACTGAACAACTTGTTCAGCCTGACCGATCGAGGGGTTCGATGACGGACCTGGGCACCCGCATCCGGGCCTACCGCGGCATGCGCGGCATGACCGTGCGCGCGCTGGCCGGCGAGGCCAAGGCGAGCCCGAGCTTCATCAGCCAGCTCGAACGCGGCCAGACCAGCGCGAGCATCGGCATGCTGCGCAGGATCGCCTCGGCGCTCGGCATCACCGTGGCCGACCTGTTCAACGAGGACGACGAGCCCGCCCACCGCGTGGTGCGCCGCGCCGAGCGTCCCGAGCTGGCCACCGGGCCGGGCACCCGCAAGTTCCTGATCTCCCAGCGCCCGCTGCGCACCCTGGAGATGTACGCCGGGGAGTTCGAGCCGGGCGCCTCCACCGGCGACGAGCCGTACACGCACGGCGACTCGCAGGAGATCTTCCTCGTGCTGCGCGGCAACCTCACGCTCTGGCTGGGCCCCGCCGGGTCCGCCGCCGCGCACCCGATGGGGCCCGGCGACAGCGTGGAGTACCGCACGTCGGTCCCGCACCGGGTGGTCAACGACGGCGACGAGACCGCCGAGGTGCTCTGGGTGATCAGCCCGCCCACCCCGTCCGCCGGGGACAAAGCGGACGGGGAAACAGCGGAGGGGCAAGCAGCAGCCGTGGAGGCAGAACAGTCATGACAGGCATCCCGCTCACCGACGACTTCGCCAACGGGGGCGTCTCGTTCTGGTACCGGCAGATCGGCCTGCCCGCCAGGCGGCCGTCGCTGCCCGGCTCCCGCGAGTACGACGTGGCGATCGTCGGCGGCGGCTACACCGGTCTGTGGACGGCGTACTACCTGAAGAAGGCCCAGCCCGACCTGCGGATCGCGATCCTGGAGAAGGAGTTCGCCGGGTTCGGGGCGTCCGGGCGCAACGGCGGCTGGCTGTCGGCCGAGTTCGCCGGCTCACGCGAGCGGCACGCCGAGGCGCGCGGCCGGCAGGCCATGATCGACCTCCAGCACGCCATGTTCCGCGCGGTGGACGAGGTCATCGACGTCACCCGCGCCGAGGGCATCGACGCCGACGTACACAAGGGCGGTCTCGTGCACGTGGCCACCAACCCGGCCCAGCGGCGACGGCTCCGCGAGGAGGTCGCCGACCTGCGCTCCTGGGGGTACGGCGAGGACGACATGCGCCTGATGGACCGCGACGAGCAGCGCGAACGCCTCCAGGTGGCGGGCACGCTGGAGGCCGCGTACTCGCCGCACTGCGCCCGCGTGCAGCCGGCCAAGCTCGCCGTCGGGCTGGCCACGGCCGTCGCGGCGCTGGGCGTGGACGTCTTCGAGGGCACGACGGTGACCGAGATCCGGCCGCGCGTGGGCGGCGGCAAGGCGACCGCGCACACGCCGCTCGGCATCGTCTCGGCCGACTACGTCATCCGCGCCACCGAGGGCTTCACCGCGTCCCTGGCCGGGCAGCACCGGCAGTGGCTGCCGATGAACAGCTCCATGATCGTCACTGAGCCGCTGCCCGCCGAGGTGTGGAAGCACATCGGCTGGGCCGGGCACGAGCTGCTCGGCGACCAGGCCCACGCCTACGTCTACGCCCAGCGCACGGCCGACGACCGGATCGCGATCGGCGGGCGGGGGGTACCGTACCGGTTCGGGTCGCGTACCGACCGCCGGGGGGCCACCCAGGCGCGGACGGCGGCGCTGCTGTGGCGGATGCTGGTGAAGCTCTTCCCCGCGGCGGCCGACGCGCGGGTGCAGCACTCGTGGTGCGGGGTGCTCGGCGTGCCGCGCGACTGGTGCTCGACCGTGCACCTCGACCACGCGAGCGGGCTCGGCTGGGCCGGCGGGTACGTCGGCAGCGGCGTGACCACCACGAACCTGGCCGGGCGCACGCTACGCGACCTGGTGCTGCGGCGGGACACCGAGCTGACGGCGCTGCCATGGGTGGGCCGGCAGGTGCGGCAGTGGGAGCCGGAGCCGCTGCGGTGGGCGGGCGTGCAGCTCATCTACACGCTGTTCCGGGCCGCCGACCGCCACGAGAACGACCGCGGCACCGGCACGTCGCTGTACGCCCGCCTCGGCAACCTCGTCTCCGGCCGCTGACCCGCCCTCCCCGTCTCCGGCCGCTGACCCGCCCCCGGCATCCCGCAGCTCACGCCCTCGCGGTGGCTCGGCGCCGACGGCACCGTGACGATTCCCGGCCCGGGCATCTCCTACGGCCGCGA
>NZ_JBEYTJ010000038.1:0-111076 GCF_040642995.1 Nonomuraea sp. NPDC047529
CGAGCTGCTGGCCAAGGACCTGACCGTCTACAACTACGACCGGCGCGGCCGTGGCGACAGCGGTGACACCGCCCCCTACGCGGTGGACCGCGAGTACGAGGACATCGAGGCGCTCATCACCGCGGCGGGCGGGTCGGCGCACCTGTACGGCACCTCCGGCGGTGGCATCATCGCCCTGGAGGCCGCCGCCCGCGGGCTCGCCGTCGACAGGCTGGCGGTGTGGGAGGTTCCCTACATCCTGCCCGGCACCCGTACGCCGGTGCCGGCCGACTACCGCGAACAGCTCGTGGCGCTGCTGGCCGAGGGCCGCCGGGGCGACATGTGCGAGCTGTTCCTCACCGCCGCGGTCGGCATCCCGGCCGAGTACGTGGCCCCGATGCGTGACTTCCCGGGCTGGCCGGCGATGGAGGCCGTGGCCCACACGCTCGTCTACGACGCCACCATCACCGGCGACTTCTCCCTGCCCGCCGATCGGCTGACCGGCGTCACGGCCCCCACCCTGGTGATCGACGGCGAGACGATCCCGTGGATCAGCAGCACGGCGCAGGCCGTGGCCGACCTGCTGCCGGACGTCCGGCGGGCCACCCTCACCGGTCAGCCGCACAACGTGGACCCCGAGGCCATCGCCCCCGCGCTCGCCGCGTTCTTCACCGAGGCCACAGCATGAGCACCATCGTCTCGCAACTGTTCGTGTCGCTGGACGGTGTCGTGGAAGCCCCCGAGCAGTGGCACTTCCCCTACTACGACGAGGAGATGGCCGCGGCCGTCTCCGGCCAGCTCGACGAAGCCGACATCCTCCTGCTCGGACGCAGGACCTACGAGGTGTTCGCCGCCTCCTGGCCCGGCAGAGGCGGCGAGGTGCCGTTCGCCGACCGGATCAACTCGATGCCCAAGCTGGTGGCCTCGACCACGCTGACATCACCGGCCTGGCAGAACACCACCGTCATCCCCGGCCCGGTCTCCGACGAACTCGCCGCCCTCAAACAGGGGCCGGACCGGCACATCACCATCAGCGGCAGCCTGACCCTGGTGCGATCGCTGCTACGCGACAACCTGCTCGACGAACTGCACCTCCTCATCCACCCGGTCGTCCTCGGCCAGGGGGAGCGGCTCTTCGCCGACGACGGTCCGACCCCGCTGCGACTGGTCCACTCGGCCACCTTCGCCACCGGCGTCCTGCACCTGATCTATCACCCCGGCACCTGACAACCGGGGGCAGCAACCCGGTGGATTGACACGGATTTCGAGGCGTCCGCTGCGCGGCCGCGGAGGCGCCGCTCAGTGGTCGCGTCTCACTGATCGCTGTCCCCGCAAGTGAATACCCATCCGGCGGCGTCGAGCCCGCTCAAGTGCTGGCGTTGCCGGTGACGGCGCAGGAGCGGATCACCTCGGCGTCCGAGGCGATCGTGCGGCGGCTCCATCTGGCGCAGCGCTCGAAGCGCTCATCCAAAGGATGGAGCGAACAACTACGAGATCGATCAATTCGGTGATATGAAGGCGACCCATGTGACAGCCGTTGAACCGGGTCTCCGCCAACGGCACATGGGAACGGCCCAGCCCGTAAAGGGAAACGGGAATCCGGGTGCTGTCGGTTCATCTATGGGACAAGTAGGTGGGCGATGAGCGAGCGAACGTTCGAAGTCCGACTGTGCGGGCGCCCGACCCGTTCGGGCAGCCCGTGCAAACAACGCGTCTACGGATCCGACGTGGCGTGCGGTATTCACATCACCGACCATGAACGGGCCCTGTCCGAGGCGTACCAGCGCGGCCGGCGGGAGGGGCACTCCGGCGGGCATGACAGCGGACGCTCGACGGCCCGGCAGGAGATCGAGCGACTTCGGCGGCGTGTCGCCGAACTGGAGCAGCATCTCGACGACGCCCAGCGCTACTACGAGATCAACGGCGACCAGGTCGTCGAGGTCGGCAAATACGCCTATCGGTGGCGTGGACAGCCACCCCTCACGGTCGGCGAACGAGTGTTGCTTCCCGAGAACTGGGTCAGCCAGATGACTGAAGGCCGAGGAACGTTCGTCGGCGAGGTGACCAGGCTCGGCGCTACTTACCGCGGCCACCTGTCAACCATCGTCAGCAGAGCAAGAACCGACCAGAGCTGACCCATATCAGCGATCGGCCGCCGACCCGGTGTTCCGTGCTCGCCACGTGCTCTTCGGTCAGCGACACGCGTAGACATTGGGCGACAGGCCTGGGTATTTTCCGGGCGGCATAACGCGGCAGAGCGACACAATCGAATACGCCAAGATTGTTCGCGACATAAAAGCTCGCGACTTTAATCCGTAGGTTCCGGGTTCGAGCCCCGGGCGCCCTACCTCAACGACCTGGGCGGACTCCTCGATCTTCATGATCAAGAAGCCCGCCCGGTTGCCCTTCGAGTTGCAGTCATCCCCAGAGTGCACGGCCCATGCGGGCTGCGGCTTCGGTCGAGAGGTGGCGGGCACGGCGACAGGCCGTGGTCGGTGTGGACGAGCTGGCAGGCAAGGGTAGTTCGTCGGTCGGTGTCGAGATCGATCCAGCGCAGGCCGGCCACCTCGGCGCGCCGCAGACCGCGCAGAGCGATCAGCCACCACAGCGCGAACAGCCGGTCATCGCGGACGAAGGTGAGGAACTCGGTCAGTTGCTCGACACACGGCCACGGCGGGGCGCTCGTCGGTGCGCCTCCACGCGACCACCCGCCGGAGAGTCCACACCACCGGGTAGACGTGGCGGGGTGACGGTAGCCGTAGCCCGCGTGCCGGGTTGTCGCGGATCAGGTCTTCCCGGACGGCTTCGTTCAGCGCTCGACCTTGAGCCGGTCGTCCATCGACCCGGCCGAGCGCCGCAGACACAACAGGTCCTGGCCCTGCTCCACCATGACCCCGACCGCCCCTGACCAGGCCGGGACATCGCCCGCCACCTCCGCGATGTCACCCTCGACACCATGGACCGGCAACTGTCTCGCTGGGCCGGCAGCCAACTCATCTGCAAGATCGGGCCGGGTATCCACACCGCCCGGCCAATCTCTTCAGCACTCCTGCCAACAGCCCAAAAGCCTTGACCACCTGGCCTTGGGCGAGCCCCATCCGCTGCTACCGGAATCGTCTGCCGTTCCGTCCCGACCGACGACTGACAACCGGTGCTGTGATGGTCACGGGGATGCCTGAGGGAGCCTGGGCGCCCGTGATACGCCTCAGCTCGGCCTCGCCCGAACGGACCTCGCTGGTCTGCGGGACGATACCGGCGTCGGCCATCAAGCGGGTCATGTCACGGCGCTGATTGGGCAGCACCAGGGTGACGACGCTGCCGGACTCGCCGGCGCGGGCGGTGCGGCCGCCGCGGTGCAGGTAGTCCTTGTGGTCGCTCGGCGGGTCGACGTTGACGACGAGGTCCAGGTTGTCGACGTGGATGCCGCGGGCCGCGACGTTGGTCGCCACCAGCGCCGTGACGTGGCCGCTCTTGAACTGGGCGAGGGTGCGGGTGCGCTGGGGCTGGGACTTGCCTCCGTGCAGCGCGGCGGCGCGCACTCCGCTGTTCAGCAACTGTTCGGTGAGCCGGTCCACAGCGTGCTTGGTGTCCAGGAACATGATCACCCGACCGTCGCGAGCAGCGATCTCCATAGTGGTGGCCTGCTTGTCGGCACCCTGGATGTGCAGCACGTGGTGCTCCATCGTGGTGACCGCGCCCGCCGAGGGGTCGACCGAATGGACCACCGGGTCGCTCAGATAGCGGCGGACCAGCAGATCGACGTTGCGGTCCAAAGTGGCGGAGAACAGCATCCGCTGGCCATCTGGGCGCACCTGGTCGAGCAGGTGGGTGATCTGCGGCATGAAGCCCATGTCGGCCATCTGGTCGGCCTCATCCAGCACGGTGATGCCGACCTGGTCCAGGCTGCAGTCGCCGCGCTCGATGAGATCCCTGAGCCGTCCCGGGGTCGCGATGACGACCTCGGCACCGTTGCGCAGCGCATGGGCCTGGCGGCTGATCGACATGCCGCCGACGACCGTGGCCAGCCGCAGCTTCAGTGCTTGGGCGTACGGCGTGAGCGCATCGGTGACCTGCTGGGCCAGTTCCCTGGTGGGGACGAGGATCAGGGCAAGCGGTCGCCGCGATTGTGCGCGCTGTCCGGAGGTGCGGACGAGCAGGGCCAGGCCGAAGGCGAGTGTCTTGCCCGACCCGGTGCGCCCCCGTCCCAGGACGTCCCGGCCGGCCAGGGAGTTCGGCAGCGTGGCCGCCTGGATGGGGAACGGTTCGTTCACGCCCAGGCCGCTGAGCACCTTGAGCAGTGCGGGCGGCATGCTCAGCTCAGCGAATGTCGCGGCTGCCGGCAGGGCCGGGGTTACGGTGACCGGCAGCGCGAACTCTCTCTGGAGCGCGGCGGGACGCCGCCCGTTGCCGGACCGGTTGGAGGCGCCTGAACGGCCCTGAGCCGGAGAGCTGAATCGGCCGCCCCTGCTTCGGGCGAAGCCGCCCGTACGGGGCGAAGAGTTGCGATCGTGCGCGCGAGTTGCGTGGTTCATGCAGAACCTTCCTCGATGCGGCACGTGTCAGGATCCTCGGCGCGATGAGCGGCACAAGAACAGCTAGCACGAGCCGAAGAAAGACGAGTCGAACCGGCGGAAACAGCCTGGGCTCGTACGTCGAAATGGTCGGCCTTCGCCGGGAAGAACGCGGCTGTGATGCGGCGCCCTGGAACTGGAGCGGGCCTATGCCCGAACCGGAGCCATCGGTGGTGCATCCGGTGTGCGGCGGAAGAACAGACATGCTGTGCTTCTCGGGTTGTGAGGTCATCACGGCACGATGGATGCCACAAAAGCAACGCGCCGGGGACCGCACCCTGCGGCGCGGGCCCCGGCTACGTGGTGCGCGGTGTCAGGCGGGAACGATGTTCTCGGCCTGCGGGCCCTTCTGGCCCTGCGTGACGTCGAAGGCCACCTTCTGGCCCTCGCGCAGCTCACGGTAGCCACCGTTGGCGACGATGTTGGAGTAGTGCGCAAAGACGTCGGCGCCGCCGCCGTCCTGCTCGATGAAGCCGAAGCCCTTTTCCGCGTTGAACCACTTCACGGTGCCAGAAGCCATGTTGATCTCCTTCGATGGGTGCAAAGCCGAAATCCGCAACGAACGGATTCCGCGTCGCCGCGATAGGACCACACACCCGGAAATGACCGGAGAACAAAAAATGCACCTGAGGCTACATACCGTCAGGTGCACACAAGTCTTTATGGGTACCACAACTGCAACTGATCCCAATCTAGCACATGTGCCGTCGTGCTGCGCATGCCCCCCGCCAACGCCGACATCATCCGCGCGCCATCGCCGCCTTGACCTGCAAGTTCCAGGTTCAACTGCGCTGTTGCCCGCACCGCGCCACCCGACGCGGGCCTCATGGCCGAGTGACCGGCGACTTCCGGACCCGGCAATCAGCGATCCGAGCCGTCGAGATTCACCTGGCCCCTGCCCGACCGGCCGGTCATGACGCCAGCGGATGGATCATGCATCCCGGCCGGCCAATGGAATGAGAGTGCGCATGGCCAAGGGATGACACCCGTCCCATGGCTGCTCGTTGGATGCTCGTCGGCACCCGATACGACAGAGCACCGGACGGCACGCCGGTGCGCCCGGCTCGTGGCACGGGCGCTGTCGAAACTGGAGCGTGCCGCGCCCGGGTGCTCTCCTGCCGGGCGAACACCTCTCCCTTCGTCGGCCGACGCATCTAATGTGGCCGGCGTGACGACGATGCGATCCTTTCTCCTGGCCGCCCTTTTATGCGGGACGCTATTGGTGCCCGCCCCCGCGATGGCCCACGACTTGTCCGCGGCCCCGTCCAGGGCCGCGCTTCTCGCCCCCGAGGACCTCGGAGACGAGTTCGCCCGTCGCGGATTCCGCACCCGAGGACTTCTGCACCCCGAATTCAGCCACACGAAGCCCTGCGCCACAGCCGTCAAAAAACTCGTCCCGGTCTATCGGACCAAGGTCTCGACAGCGCTGAAGCACACGGACAGGTGGGAGGGGATCAGCGAGTACATCGTGAGCGGCACCTCCCGTGAGCTGTCCGCCCTGGAACGCGCGGCCAAGGCCGTGATCCGCCATTGCGGCAGGATCACGATCAGGACCGGCGCCTCCAGGGAGATCATCCGCAGGCTGTCGATCGGCCGGCTCGGGGACGGCGCCTACGGGATCAGGTTCCGCAGCGGGCTCGTGAACAGCAAGCTGGAGTCGGATTCCCACATGTCAGGCATGATGATCGCGATCGACATCGTGATCGTCCGGGTCGGGAACGTCCTGATCGCGTTGGAGCACGACGGCAACGTCGGCGAGTTCGACCCCGCACTGACCAGGACCGCGGCCGAGCTGGCCGTGGCACGGGTCCAGGAGGCCGCGCAGGACGGTTAGCCGATCCGGGAGTGGGTCCAGGCCCACCCATCCGTACGGCCAGCCGCATACCGGGCCGAATCCCCTCTTCCTAGCATCGTTGACACAACGACACGGAGGAGAACGACCATGGCGAACACCGGCCTCAGCACGACCGCTACGGCGCCCCTCGGCGAGGCCCGCACCCAGGACGCCTTCGCCACGATGAACAAGTGCGTCACGCTCTTCGGCGTCGTCGGTGTCATCGTCCTGGGGGTGGTCGCCGTGACGACGTTCGCCGGGCAGGAGGCGTCGGCGTTCATGTGGATCAGGGGAGTGATCATGGTCGCGGTCGCCCCGCTGATCCACCGCATGACCGTCCGCGCCTCGCAGGGGTCGTACAAGGATTTCGACCGCGTACGCACCCTGTCGGCCACCCTGCCCATCGCGATCGTCGCCGTCGACCTGATCCCCGGCCTGTGCCCGGCCTGGTACGCCGTGCTCCAGGGCCTGTCCGCGCCGGCTCTGGGCGGGGTCGCCCTCATCACCCGCGGTTCGTCGCTGCGTGCCGCCTTCCCCGCCAGGAGGTGAACGCGGGCAGCGGCGCATCCCCGCTCTCAGCCTGCGAGGGCCGTGAGACGGTTGCTGAAGCGGGCGAGCATCCCGCTCTGGGACGTCTCGGGCACCATCCGGCCGATGAACGGCGGGATGCGCCAGTTGGCCGGGCTGCGCCTGGCCATCCTGGACACCAGGTTGACGTGCGGGTAGCGGGCCCGCTCGTAGGCGCGTAGCCGTTCCGCCGGGTCGCCGCCCTTGGCGAGCTCGCGCCCGAGCACCCACACGTCCTCAAGGGTCTGGTTGGCGCCCTGTCCGAGGGTGGGCGGCATGAGATGGGCGGCGTCGCCGAGCAGGGTGACGCGGCCCTTGCCCCACTCCCGGCGCACCTTCTGCCAGTGATGCCCGAAGAAGTCGAGGTCGTCCTCGGACGCCTGGGCGAGCAGCTCGGGGACGGGCGACGCCCAGTGGCCGAAGCGGCGCCTGAGCTCGGCCAGGGGTGCGGCGGGGCGCGGCTCGCCCGGGGACCAGCGCACGTCGAACCACCACTGGAGTTTGCCGTCCCCGGCGGGGATCATGCCGCACGCGCCCTCTCGCCCGGTGATCATGAGGTGGAGGTGGGTGCGGGTGAGGTCGATGTCGATCGGGCTCAGGGCCTGCCAGGTGCCGAAGGTGGCCGTCCGGATGGGGACGTCGCCCCACAGCTCGCGCCGGACGACCGAGTGGTGGCCGTCGGCCCCGATGAGCAGGTCCGCCGTGATCGTCGAGCCGTCGTCGAAGGACGCAGTGACGTGGTCGCCGTCCTGGCTCACCGTCCGGAGGGCCGTGCCGTAGCCGATCAGGTCGCCGGGCAGCCCGTCGGACAGCCGTTCCAGCAGAAGGCGGCGGGAGATCGACTTGTTCGGGAAACCGTAGAGCGCGGCCGCATGGGCCATGTCGGAGCTGAGCCGCAGTCGTCCGTCGGACGTCAGCGCGTCGATCCGGTCGAACCGGCCACCCACCCCGTCGAGGCTGACACCGAGATCGTGCAGCACCGCCGCGCCGTTGCTGAAGATGCTCAGGCCGGCACCGCCCGTCCGCAGGGCCGGCGCCTGCTCGAAGATGCGCACCTGGTGGCCGGCGGACAGCAGGCTCCGCGCCACGGCCAGGCCACCCACTCCGGCCCCGATCACAAGAACGTCCATTTTATCTCCAAACCGAAGTTACTTCGATTCAAAGATACATCGCGGTGAAGTACATTGGGCCGAGTGACCGACAAGCAGCCAGAAGAGGACGTCTTCCGCGAGTTCCTGATCGCGGTCATGCTGCACATCGAGGCGATCGCGGACCGGCTGGGCGTGCACCACGTGGACGTGGCGGCCCTCATCCTGCTGGAGATGCGCGGCCCGCTTCCCGTGGGAGTCATCTCCGAGGAGCTGGGGTTGCCGTCCGCCTCCGCGACCCGGCTCATCGACCGTCTGGAGAAGGCCGGCTACGTACGGCGGGTGCGCGGCGAGCGCGACCGGCGCATGGTCACCGTGGAACTGCTGGAGGGTGGCATGGCCGAGTACCACGCCACCCGCATCACCTCCGAGCGACATTTGGGCGAGATCCGCGCCGACTACCCGCCGGAGCAGGTGCCGTTGATGCTGGGCATCCTCACCGGCGTCGCCCGCGCCTACCGCTCGGCGACCAGGGAGCTGCGCGAGCAGTCCGGCTGAGGGGCCCCTTCACCTCCATTCGCTCTCACCGGCGCGGGTGCGTCACGGCGTCTCGCGGGTGCGGTCGACCTCGTCGACGAAGGTCAGGACCCGGGCGTTGACGCGCTCGGGGAACTCGCCGTTGATGGCGTGGGAGGCGTCCGGCCACAGTTCGACGACGCCTTTGGCGAGCAGCCGGCGGGCGCGCCGGGCGGCCTTGCGCGGGTCGTGGATGATGCTGCGCCCGGCGATCAGGGCGAGCACCGGCACGTCGAGTCCGGCCACCGTGTCGTCCGCGGGGTACGTCGGCGGCGGCAGGAAGGCGGTGAAGTCCCGCATCCCGGCCGAGATCAGGTTGGCGACGGGCTCGTCGTCGGAGGCGTCGGCGCCGCCGGAGATCCAGCTCAACAGCTTCCTGCGCCACGACTCGGGGAAGAACGGCACCACCGAGCCCAGCGAGATGACGATGACCTTCCAGGTGATCCGGCCGAAGAGCACGGCGGGATCGAGCAGGCTCACCGAGGCGATCTTCTCGGGGACGTTCAGGGCGAGATGGAAGGCGCTCCACCCGCCGATGGACACCCCGAAGAGGTGCACCCGGTCGAGGCCGAGCCCGTCCAGCAGCTCCGTCAGCCAGCTCGCCTGGTCGGCCGCGGTCGTGAACGCCCGCGTCTGCACCGAGAGGCCGGGCTCGCCGAGCAGGTCGATCGCGTAGACCGGGCGGTGGGCGACGAGCCCGGCCAGGTTCGCCTCCCACATCGGGGTGGACGCGGTGCGTCCCGGCAGCAGGAGAAGCGGCACGCCGTCGCCCGCGCCGAAGCGATGGACCCGGACGGTCCCGAACTGGGTCGCCACGTCCTGGACCAGATCCGGCTCGGGCAGTCGGGCCATGGCCTGGTCGTAGGCGGTCCGGTAGCGCGCGAAGGCGGACGCGTCACGGAAGTGGCCGAGCCGCCGCCCGCGGAACGCGGCTCCGATGTTGGGTTCCACAAGATCGTTCACGTACGGGACCTCCGCTCGCACCCTTCGCGATACGATCGTATCGCATCAAATGTCACGATACACTCGTATCGCGAAGAGGGGGGCGGGCCCGTGCCGAAGCAGGTGGACCACGCGGCGCGGCGGGCGGAGATCGCCCACGCCGCACTCAGGTTGTGCGCCCACGACGGCCTGGCCGGGGTGAGCATCGGGCGGGTCGCCCAGGAGGCCGGCGTCTCCAAGGGGCTCGTGCAGCACTATTTCCCGGCGAAGGCCGACCTGCTGCGGGCCGGCGCACACCTGCTCAGGCAGGAGATCGAGCGCCATGTCCGCGCGGCGCTGCCGGACGCCGGCAGCCCGGCCGACACGCTGCGGCGCACGCTGCTCGCCGTCGTCGAGCTGGGCGCTCGCGCGCCCGTGCTCCTGCTCGCCGGACACGCGTTCCTGGCCACGGCCGTCGCCGACCCCGACGTACGCGAGCTGTACCGCGCGGGCGGCGACACGGTCCACCGCGAGATCGCCGCGCTCGTGACCGCCACCGCGTCGGAACCGGGCCTCGACGCGGGGGCCGAGGCTCACGTGCTGCTCGGGCTCGCGCGCGGCCTGGCCGACGGGGTGCTGGTCGGCGAACTGGACGTCACGGAGGCGGTCGCGGTCCTCGACCACCAGCTCGGCCGGATCGGCGTACGGACGAACTCCTGACGACGGCTTCCGCAAGACGCCCTTTCCTATGAAAACGCCAAATACCCCGCGGAAAGACTGACAGGGACCTGCGACAATTCGACGGGAACAACCGATCCGTGCGCACCTCGTGGCCCGTACGCAGAATTCGGATGCCGGTTCGGTGTGCCCGATGCCAGATTTTTTGAATGGCCGGAGCAGAGCTGAGTGAGCCCGAATATCTTCGCCACATCGAGCACCTGGCCCGCGAGCTGGTGAACGCGGCACTGGACGAAGGCCGGCTCGTCCATGGCGGCCGGGTGACGCATCTGACACCGCTTCAGCGGGTGGTCGGCGAATTGGCCCATCAGATCCGTCACTACCATTTCGACGGAGACGGTTGCCTTGATCCGGAGCTGCCGCCGATGAAGCTGGCCGGTGTCGTCGTGCTCAGGCCGGATGCCGTCCCCGTGGGCATGGAGGGCGAATACGGCGAGGTCTGTGCCCGGCTGGGGGTCGGGCCACGGCCTGAAGGGTGGGCCGTCTGGAATGCCTGGGCCGAGGACGGACAGCCCGTCTCCATCATTTTGGTTGACCTGCGCGGGACCGAAGGGCTGCTGATGAACTGGGCGCGAGGGATCGAGGTCCATCCGGTCCGACCGATTCCCGCCCAGGTGGTGCTGACCCGCCAAGGGTGGGTCAAGCCGATGACCTTGTCCCCGTTCAGCGCGCGGAAACTCGGGGTGAGCCGGGGCGTCAGAGGGGTGGGTGGGCCACGGATTCCAGGGTCTGGATGATTTCGTCGGCGAACAGGAGGCCGGCCAGGCCGTGACCGTGTTTTTCGCGGCGGACGAGCGAGAGGATGTTGTCGCTGAAGGCGCGGTCGCGGACCGGGCGGAAGGCGAGCGTGCCGTTGTGGTGTTCCTCGGCCATGTCGAACCTGCTGAGAAAGGCGATGGCCTCCCCCGCGGCGGCCAGGCGCTTCATCGTCTCGATCGAATTGGTGTGGAAGGCGGGTTCGACTTTCAGGCCGGCCTCGGCGAAGGTGTCGGCGATGATGCCGTGGATCACCATCGAGCGGTCCGCGAAGATGAGCGGGTAGGTCGCACACTGGGCCAGCGGGATGGACTCCAGGCGGGCCAGCGGGTGATGCGGGGCGATGACCGCGCCGAGCCGGGTGTCCATCTGCCAGCAGAGTTCGAGCTGCGCCGAGGACGGGACGTTGAACCCCAGGCCCAGGTCGGCCTCGCTGTTCGCCACCGCGCGCAGGATCTCGTGGGTGGACAGCGCGCGGATGGAGATCCGCACCTCGGGGTGGCGGGCGTGGAAGTTCACCGTGGCGGTGGAGACGATGCTGCTGGCCAGGCCGGTCATCGTGGCGATCACCACCTCGCCGCTCGGCAGTGACTGCAGGTCGCGGATCTCCGTCACGGCCTCGCGGTACTCCTGCAGGGTCTTCCGTACGTGGGCGAGGAGGAGCTCGCCCGCCGGAGTGGGCCGCATGCCGCGCGGCAGGCGTTCGAAGAGAGGCTCGCCGAGCTCTTCCTCAAGCAGCAGGATCTGCCGGTTGATGGCCGACGGCGCGACGTGGAGCCTTGCCCCGGCGGCCCGGATGGAGCCGTACCGCGCGACCTCGTCGATGTAGTGCAGCAGGCGTGAGTGGAGCATCGGGCCTCCCAGGCCGGCCGGACCGTGCGCAGAAAACTGGACTGTGCGCAAAAAGAGTACAGTCCGTGCGAAAACGGCTGCTTGTCAGCAACGGTGCGGTGCCATTTCATAGCCACAGCGCGTACGAGCGACACGGCCCCGGCGGCCTCTGATCAACTCCGCGACCTGGCCGCCGGCATCCCGGAGCCGCGTCCTTGGAGCTCGTTCCGCCGGCGGAATCGCAACAGCCGAGTATTGAAGCGAGGAAATCATGCTCCAGCAGGAGAAGACGAGCCAGACCGGTAGGGCGGACCGGGTCTCGGTCCACTACGACCACGTGCGGGCGGTCTTCGACATCCTGAACGGGGAGAGGGAGGCAGACCTGCTGCTGCGCAACCTCAGCGTTCTGGACGTCCACAGCGAGACCGTCTACCAGGGTTCGATCCTCGTCTACAACGAGCGGATCATCGCGCTGAACCCCGACGAGTCGATCGTGCGGGTACGCGAGGTGTTCGACGGCGAGGGCCTTTACGCGATCCCCGGGCTCATCGACGCGCACCTGCATTTCGACGCCCAGTTGGCCCACCCGGCGGCGTTCGGGGAGGCGATCGTGCCGAGCGGCACGACCACCATTTTCGCCGAGACCCTGGACTTCGCCAGCGCGGCGGGCGACGAGGCCGTGGCGGCCGCCGAGGCGTTGTTCAAGGACTACGAGAAGCTGCCCTACCGGATCTACGCCTTCGCGCCGGGCAAGAAGACGTCGGTCGAGGTCACCGACGCCATGCTGAAGATGGACCCGGTGATCGGGCTGGGCGAGCTGGCCCACCTCTCCTACATGACGGGCAACGAGGACGACTTCCGCAAGTCCGCCCTGGGCCGCGCCAAGGGCGGCTTCGTGAACAGCCACTGGGGTGTGACGGCGCTGTCGGACATGTTGCTGAACTACATGCCCGCGATCGGCGCGCACAACAACCACGATGTCTGGAACGAGGACGACATCGAGAAGAGCATCCGGTACGGCTTCCAGACCCAGATCAAGTTCGGCGTCGGCAGCCCCGAGGTGATCAAGACCATGCTGCGCGCCATCGTCAAGCGCCGCTGGCCGGCCGAGAACTTCCAGATGTGCGCCGACAACATCTCCGTCGACCGCGTGCTGACCAGGGGGCACATCGACTGGGTGATCTCCCTGGCCGTCGAGATGGGCCTCAACCCGATCCAGGCGATCAAGATGGGCACGCTGTACTCCGCGCGCTCCTTCGGCATGGACCACGACTTCGGCTCGCTCGCCCCGGGCCGCTTCGCCGACATCGTGCTCACCGACAGCCTGTCGAAGATCAACCCTCGGTACGTGTTCAAGGGTGGCGAGCTGGTCGCCAAGGACCGCAAGCTCCTCAAGCCGGTCGACCTCGACTATTCGGTCATGGTCCAGGAGCCCAGGCCGGGCCTGGCCGATCTGGCTCCCGCGCAGCTCGACCTCACGCCGATCGAGATCTCCGAGGACGGCGGCCGGGCCAAGGTCCTGCTCTTCGACGTCTACGGGCGCGGTCATCTCAAGTTCGCGCAGGAGGTCTGGGTCCCGTTCGTGGACGGCGCCGTCGTGCCCGAGGTGGACGGGGTCACGCTGAACCGGATCTCCGTCGTGCAGCGTTACGCGGACGGCACCCGCCATGTCGTCAACGGCCTGTTCAAGGGCGTCTCGATCGACCGGGGGGCGGTCTCGACGTTCTGGCCGGCGCCCTTCGCCTACTTCGTGGTGGTCGGCACCGACAGCGCCGAGATGTGCGACAACCTCAAGCAGCTCGACGCCTACGTCGGCGGCTGCGTCGTGACCGAGGACGGGCAGGTGAAGGCCGCGCTGCCCCTCGACATCTACGGCGTCATGGCGAACATGAACCTGCCCGAGCTGGTCGACGCGACCCGGTCGATCGACGCCGCGCTGGAGAAGCTGGGCAACCACAACGAGGGCGAGCCGGTCGTCAACAAGCTGCTGACCCTCTTCATCTCGCTCGACCGCTTCGGGTTCATGGTCTGAGGCGTACACCGCGTCATCCGGCAGGCTCCGGCCGGAACAGCAATACAGCCAAGGAGGCAACTGTGCTACAGCATGAAAAAGAGGCCGGAGTCGTCGACACCGGAAGCCTGGTGCGGCGTTGGATCACCTACGGCGCCGGCATCTACCTGCTGACCCTGGGGGTCAGCCTGGCCATCAGGGCGGGGATCGGCATCTCGCCTCAGAGCAGTCTCACCCGGACGATGACGCTGGTCTTCCCCTCGGTCAGCCAGGGGACGTTCAACTTCGCCCTTGAGCTGCTGATGTTGCTGCTGACCTATCTCGTCCTGCCGAAGGATTTCAAGCTCAGGAACTTCCTGGCGTTGATCCCGGCCCTCGTCCTGGCCACGTTCCTCGACCTGAACCTGATGCTGACGAGCTGGATCGTGCTGGACGTGTACGCCGCCAAGTTCGTCCTCCTGGTGGTCGCGGACGCGACGTTGGCGTTCGGGCTGTTCCTGATGATCCGGGCGAACCTGGTGCTCATGCCGGTCGACATGTTCGTCAACACGGTCTTCAAGCGGACGGGCTACAAGTGGGGCAACATCAAGACGGCCTTCGACTGCACGTTGCTGGTCGTCTCCGCCGGAATCGGGCTGATCTTCCTGGGCGGGCCGCAGTTCATCCGCGAGGGCACCATCATCAACGGCATCCTCGTCGGGCAGTACATCAAGCTCTACTTCTACCTGTTCAAGAAGTTCTCGCGGACGTGAGCTGACGTCAGTCGCGAGAGGGGCCTCCGGGACCGGGCACAAGCCCAGGCCCCGGGGCCCCCGTCGTTTCAGGAGGTCAGGCGCCCGGGACGAGAAGGTTCTGCACCGGCTGCCGGCGGGCGGCCGGGACGTCGCAGGCGTCCATCGCGCGCCGCAACAGGTCGGGGTCGAAGCCGTGGACGCCCAGGTGGTCGATGATCGGGCCGTACCGGTCGGCGCGGTCGCGCAGGAGCTCGGTGGCCAGCCGGATCTCCAGCCGGACCGCCGGCACCTGGTGGGAGCCGCACGCGACCAGGACGTGATGCCGCCACGGCCCCTCCCCGACGCATTCCAGGACGTCCGAACCGGCCGGCCTCTCGACGGTGCTGAGCTCGACCTCGACCCCGTTCACCGCGAACCTGGCGAAGTACTGCGCCGACTCCGGCATCCAGGCGGCGGCGTGCAGGCGGGGGAACGCCGAGAGGGCCGCGGCGAACGTGTCCAGTTCCGCCCGGCCGGGCATCAGCAGGTCGATGTCCCCGGCCGGCAGGGGGACGCCTTGCAGGAGCGCCGCGCTCGTACCGCACAGGCGGTAGGGGACGGCGGCGCCCGCGGCGTCGAGTGTCATGGCCAACGCCGTGGTGACGTCCGCCCGGCTCAGTGATCTCGTTCGGTGGCCCATGCCGGGGCACCGTAGCAACGCGCGGCTAGCTCTTGTCACGCTCGTGCAGGAACTCGGCGATGGAGATCCAGGAGTCGGCGAGGCGCTCAAGGCGTTCCATCAGCGCCAGGTCGGTGATCGTCTCCGCGTTGTAGAGCAGGCGCGCGGCGTTCGCGATGGCGATGTCCACCGTGGTGGTGACGTCTGGCTGGTTCACCGTGCGTTCCGTCCGTCTTCGCTGCTGGGGGATGGCCGACGGTTTGCCGTGGCATCAGGAGCATAAGCCACGGTCGTGCCGGGTGTCGTCCGGGTTTCGGTGTCCGGACGCGGGCGGCGCGAGGCGTCTGTTCTGTCAGCTCTCATAACGTTTTCTCGGCTACTGACCAAGAAGGGGGGTAATCGACGAAGGGAGCACGGCCGGTGCGTCGCAAACAGCCGGATATCGCCACAGATCCGGACGCTTTCTAGGCTTTCTACCGGCGTCACGTCGATGCGATCACCTCGTTCCTCGCACGCCGGATCGACGATCCGCACACGGTCGCCGACCTGGTGGCGGAGGTGTTCGTGGCGGTGCTCGACTCCGCGCACACCTATCGGCCCGGACGCGGCAGTGAGATCGCCTGGCTGTACGGCGTGGCGCGCAACAGGCTCCCGGCCGAGCGGCGCCGGGCGTTCAAGGAGACGAGACTGCCCGATCGGGTGGGCGGGCGACGGCAGCTCGCCCCCGACGACATGACCGAGCTGGTGGAACGCATAGACGCCGAGAACCTGGCCAGAGGCGCCTTCCAGGCCATGGCCGGACTGCCCGACGGTGACCGCGCGATGCTCGAACTGGTCGTCATCGACCAGCTCACGATCGGCGAGGCGGCCACCGCTCTGGGGATCCGGCAGGGAGCCGCCCGCGCCAGGTTGCACCGCGCCCGCCACGCGCTCAGGGACGTACCGGAGATGGCCCCCTTCGTCATGGAAGGAATCCGATGAACTTCAGGGAGCACGTACTGATGGAGCTCAAAGCCGAGATCGAGGCCCGCAACGGGGCCCGGAGCCGGCGCACCAGGCGGCGCCTGCTCACCGGCACGGCGGTGGCCGCCGTCCTGGCCGCCGCGGCCGTCGCGACGCCTTTCCTCAACGGCTCGGACGCCCCCGCCTACGCGGTCAGCAAGAACACCGACGGCACGATCACATTGAAGATCAACGAGTTCCGGGACCCCGTCCAGGTGGAGAAGGACCTGGCGGCGTTCGGCCTGCCCGCCGACGTCTCCTACCTCAAGCCCGGCACCCGCTGCGCCCCCGACCGCGCGCCCGCCGACGCCGGCCCCTCCTTCACCAAGGAAGAGCTGCAGAGCAAGGACCCCGCGGTCCACGAGAGGATCAGGAAGGCGATCGAGAACAGCCCCAACGCCAAGACGTTCCGGTTGGGCAACGGTCAGGTGCAGATCGACCCGAAGCGCATCAAGACGGGGCAGACCGCCGTCATGGAGTTCACCGAGGACGACGACCAGACCTCGGGGTCCGAGAAGCCCAGGGCGCTGTGGCAGTTCGGCGGCTTCGTGGTCGACGGGCCGGCCAAGCCCTGCAAGGTGATCGACGACCCGTCCTGGGACCAGATGCCCGACCCGAAGGAGCACCCGGAGGCGTACCCGCCGTCCGGCAAGTGACCCTCCGAGATCCCCCGCGACGGCCTCCAGACAGGCCGCCGCGGGGTCGTCCCTCAGTGGTTGGGCAGGCTGATCGTGACGGAGAGGCCGCCGCCCTCGCGCGGGGACGCGGTCACCTGGCCGCCGTGCGCCTGGACGACCGCGCGGACGATCGACAGTCCCAGCCCCGAGCCGTTCGCCGAGTCCACGCGGTCGGAGTTGAGCCGCCGGAACGGCTCGAACAGGCTGCCGATCTCGTACGCCGGCACGGGCTGCCCGGTGTTGGCCACGTGGACGACGACCTCCCCGGTCAGCGTCTCGTCGGTGCTGATCCAGATCTGCCCGTTCTGCGGGAGGTTGTACTTGATGGCGTTGTCCACCAGGTTGCCCACGGCGTGTTCGAGGAGGACCGGGTCGCCCTGCATGGTCGTGCCGCCGAGGCGCGAGGTGACGGTGACGCCGCGCCGGTCGGCGGAGGGCGTCAGTTGTTCCACCGCCGTCAGCGTCACGTCGTTGATGTCCACCGGCCTTCTGCGCGCGAGCTCCCGTTCGCTTCTGGCCAGCAGCAGCAGCCCTTCGATGAGTTTCTCGTTGCGCGCGTTCACTTCGAGCAGGGTGCGGGCGAGGGCCTTCAGGTCGGGTGAGGCCAGCGGGTCGGAGAGCGCGATCTCCAGGACCGTGCGGTTGATGGTCAGCGGCGTACGAAGCTGGTGGGAGGCGTTGGCGACGAAACGGCGCTGGGAGTTGAAGGCACTGTTGAGCCTGGTCAGCATCGAGTCGAAGGTGTCGGCCAGCTCCTTCAGCTCGTCCTCGGGGCCGTGGAGGTCGATGCGCTGGTGGGCCAGCGTGCTCTCGGAGAGTTTGCGGGCCGTCGCGGTCATCTTGGCGACGGGCCGCAACGCCCGGTCGGCGACCAGGTAGCCGCAGACGAGCGCGAACAGGCCGACGCCCAGCAGGATCAGCACGGACTGCTGGACCATGAGACGCAGTATCTGCTCGTTCAGCTTGACGGCCTGGATCTCGATCTGGTGCCGCCAGATCGTCACCAACGCGTCGGGCGTGCCCGGTGGCACGTCGAGCGAGAACTCCACGTTGTCCAGCACCGAGCGCAACAGCAGGTAGGTGACGGTCAGGAGGAGCGTGCCGCCGACGAACAGCATGGACCCGTACGTGAGCGTGAGGCGGGCGCGGATGCTCAGCCTGCCGAACAGCTCTCCGAGCGGTTTTCCGTGGAGCGGTAATCGCACGCGATCTCCTTCTGCCGGAGATCTCATTGTGGGGACCGCGGCGGTAAGCGCACGGTAAGGGCGTCCCGCGGGCGGTCAGGACTCCCAGTCGAGGGTGCGGCTCACCGCGCGTTTCCAGCCCTCGTACCCCTTCTCGCGCTGCTCGTCGCTCCACTCCGGGTTCCAGCGCCGGTCCTCGGCCCAGTTGGCGCGCAGTTCGTCGGTGTCCTTCCAGTAGCCGACGGCCAGCCCGGCGGCGTACGCGGCGCCCAGCGCGGTGGTCTCGGCCACCACGGGACGGCTGACCGGCACGCCCAGGATGTCGGACTGGAGCTGCATGCACAGGTTGTTCGCGGTGACCCCGCCGTCGACCTTCAGCACGTCCAGCACCACGCCGGAGTCCTGCTGCATGGCCTCCACGACGTCCCTGCTCTGGTAGCAGATGGCCTCCAGGGTGGCCCGCGCGAGGTGGGCGTCCCTGTTGTACCGGGACAGGCCGACGATCGCGCCGCGCGCGTCGGGCCGCCAGTACGGCGCGAACAACCCTGAGAACGCCGGGACGAAGTAGATGCCGCCGTTGTCGGTCACCTGCCGGGCCAGGTCCTCGCTCTGCGCCGAGGTACGGATGATGTGCAACTGGTCGCGCAGCCACTGCACGGCCGACCCCGTCACGGCGATCGAGCCCTCCAGCGCGAACACGGCGGGCTGGCCGGCGAACTTGTAGGCGACGGTGGTGAGCAGGCCGCGCTCGGAGCGTACGAGGTCGGTGCCGGTGTTGAGGAGCATGAAGTTGCCGGTGCCGTAGGTGTTCTTGGCCTCGCCGGGCGAGAAGCAGACCTGGCCGACGGTGGCCGCCTGCTGGTCGCCGAGGATCCCGGTGATCGGCACCTCGCCGGCGAACGGGCCGTACGCGCTGGTCACGCCGTAGGACGCGGGCTCGGACGACGGGCGGATCTCCGGCAGCATCTCGTGCGGGATGCCGAAGAAGGACAGCAGCTCGTCGTCCCACTCCAGCGTCTCCAGGTCCATGAGCATGGTGCGGCTGGCGTTGGTCACGTCGGTGACGTGCACGCCGCCGCGGACGCCGCCGGTGAGGTTCCACAGGGTCCAGGTGTCGGTGTTGCCGAAGACCGCCTCTCCCCGCCCGGCCGCCTGGCGCACGCCCTCGACGTTCTCCAGGATCCACTGGATCTTGCCGCCGGAGAAGTACGCGTCCGGCCGCAGGCCCGTCTTCCTGCGGATGACCTCGCCACGGCCGTCCTGTTCGAGCTGCGCGGCGATCCTGGCGCTCCTGGTGTCCTGCCACACGATGGCGTTGCAGTACGGGCGGCCGGTGCGCGGGTTCCACACGACCGTGGTCTCGCGCTGGTTGGTGATGCCCACAGCGGCCAGGTCGGTGTCGTGCAGCCCGGTGCGCTGGAGGGCGGTCTCGATCACCGCGGAGGTCCTGGTCGAGATCTCGATCGGGTTGTGCTCCACCCAGCCGGCCCTGGGCAGGATCTGCTCGTGTTCGAGCTGGAACTTGCACACCTCCAGGCCGCCGTGATTGAAGATCATGAATCTGGTGCTGGTGGTGCCCTGGTCGACGGCCCCCACGAAATCGGGCATGGTCGTTCTCCTCCGGTCGGGTCAGACGCGGCCCGCGTCCTCAAGGTCGGGCTCGGGCTCGGGGAGGAACCGGGCGATCATCAGCTGGTAGAGCCCGGCGCCGGCCACGCCGCCGAGCAGGGGGCCGACGATGGGCACCCAGAAGTACAGGTCGCCGTACTGGTCGCGCCAGGCGCCCGAGTAGCCGGTGAGGAAGCTGGCCAGGCGCGGCCCGAAGTCGCGCGCGGGGTTGATCGCGTAGCCGGCGTCGGCACCCCACGCCATGCCGATGCCGACGATGAGCAGGCCGATGACGACGGGGCTGAGGTTGGCGCTGGGCGCGAGGTTGTGCGAGTCGGACAGGGCGTACAGGACGAACATCAGGATGGCGGTGCCGATGATCTGATCGCGGAACCCGCCCCACATGCCCACCGGCAGCTCGCCGTTGCCGGGCAGGGTGGAGAAGACGATCTGGGTCTTCAGCGTGTGCCCGGGGTCCACCTTGGTCAGCACCTCCGTGTAGTTCCAGCGCACCAGCAGCGCCCCGACGAACGCCCCCACGGTCTGCGCCAGCGAGTACGGCAGCACCTTGGCCCAGGGGAACCCCCGGAAGGCCGCGAACGCCAGCGTGACGGCCGGGTTGAGATGGGCGCCGGTGATCCGGCCCGCGACGTAGACGCCGAGCGCGACGCCGATGCCCCACGCCCAGGCGATGCTGTCGTGGTCGCCGATGCCCGCCGCGACCACCTGGGCGACGACGCCCACCCCGAACAGGATGAGCACCATCGTGCCGGCGAACTCGGCGATGAGCTCACCGGCCAGTTCCCGCCGCTTGACACGTTCGACCACCGCTGCCCCCGCTTCCGTGGTGTCGGCGTTGTGTGCCATTCCCCGATCAGGGAAACGTATACGGATTGTGAGCAGTTGAGCACAAAACGTGGTTCGGGGGATCAATGAACATGACCGGGGCGATGGACGCCAGAAACCGTCAGGCCGCCATCGACCGGCTGGCCGAGCAGTCCTTCGACGTGCTCGTGGTCGGCGGCGGCGTGACCGGCGCGGGCGCCGCGCTGGACGCCGCCTCCCGCGGGCTGCGCGTCGCGCTCGTGGAGAGCCGCGACCTGGCCTCCGGCACGTCGAGCCGGTCCAGCAAGCTCATCCACGGCGGCCTGCGCTACCTGGAGCAGTTCGACTTCAAGCTGGTCCGCGAGGCGTTGAAGGAGCGCGACCTGCTGGTCTCGCGGCTGGCCCCGCACCTGGTCAAGCCGGTCACGTTCCTGTACCCGCTGCAGCACGGGCTCATCGAGCGGCCGTACGTGGGGGCCGGGCTCACCCTGTACGACACGTTGGAGGGCATGCGCCGGCCGATGCCCCGGCACCGGTACCTGTCGGTCAAGGAGTCCCGCCGGATGGCCCCCGGCCTCCGCGCCGACGCCGTGTCCGGCAGCATGATCTACTTCGACGCGCAGGTGGACGACGCCCGCTTCACGCTCGCCCTGGCCAGGACGGCCGCCGCGCACGGCGCCGTGGTCGCCACCCGGACGCGGGTCGTCGAGATGCTGCGCGACCAGGGCAACGAGCGGATCGTCGGGGCCCGCGTACGTGACGAGGAGACCGGCCGCGACCTCGACGTCAGGGCCGACGCCGTGGTGGTGTGCGCGGGCGTGTGGACCGACCCGATCAACGGGCTGCCCGGCTCGGCCCCGGCCGGCTTCAAGGTCAGGATGTCGAAGGGCGTGCACGTCATGGTGCCCGGCGAGGCCATCGACGCGTCCACCGGCATGATCATCCCTACCGAGAAGAGCGTGCTGTTCATCATCCCGTGGACGCGACGGCGGTGGATCGTCGGCACCACCGACACCGAGTACGACGGCGACCGGGAGGAGCCGTCGGCCACCGGCGAGGACATCGACTACATCCTCGACCACGCCAACGCCGTGCTGGCCCGGCCGCTGACCCGCGACGACGTGGTGGGCGTCTACGTGGGCCTGCGCCCGCTGGTGGCCGCCGACGAGAGCTCGGCGACCACCAAGCTGTCCCGCGAGCACGTCGTGGACGTGCCGATGCCCGGCCTGGCCACGATCGCCGGGGGCAAGTTCACCACCTACCGGGTCATGGCCAAGGACGTGGTCGACGCGGCGCTGGAGGGCTTCGACGTGCCGGACTCGGTGACCGACCGGCTGCCGCTGATCGGCGCGGACGGGCTGCCCGCCGTGCGCGTGTCCGTACGGCGTCTGGCCGAGGACCACGACGTGGACGCCGACGTCGTGGAGCACCTCGTCCAGCGCTACGGCACGCTGGCGCCGGAGGTGCTGTCCCTGGTCGACGGCGACCGCTCGCTCGGCGAGCCGCTGGTGGAGGGATGCCCGTGGATCAAGGCCGAGGCCGTGTACGCCGTCACGCACGAGGGCGCGCTGCACGCCGAGGACGTGCTGTCGCGGCGGACCCGGATGCTGATCGAGGCGATCCCCGCCGCGCTCGACGCGGCCCCCGTGGTGGCGCGGCTGATGGCCGGGCTGCTCGGCTGGGACGGGGCCCGGGTCGAGGCGGAGGTGGCGCGCTGCCGCACCCTGGTCGAGGCCGAGCAGAAGGCCCTGGCCGAGGCCACGGCTCCGCGCCGGGAGGCCGCCGCCGCGTCCTGAGGGCCGGCGGTCAGTGGCGCAGGAGGGTCAGCGACGGTTCGGGGGTGACGGTCAGGCGGGCCCGGCCGCCGATCGGGAAGGTGGCCAGCGGGTTGGTGTGGCCGACCTCGACGTTGGCCAGGACGGGGACGTCCCGCAACCCCGGCTGCGTCTCGACGATCTGCTCCAGCAGGGCGCGGGTCATGCGGCTGGCCTGCTGGAACCGTCCGATCACCAGGCCGCGGACGGTCTCGGCGCCCGGCTGCTGGAGCAGCGAGGTGAGGTCGCGGGCGAAGGTGGCCGGGTGCGACTCCAGGTCGTCCTCCACGACGAGCAGCGCGTCCTCCAGTGACGGCATGTACGGCGTGCCCTGAAGCAGGTTCAGGGTGCAGAGGTTGCCGCCCACGACGCGCCCCTCGGCGACGCCGGGCCGCAGCGGCCACCAGCCTTCGCCGGGGATCGGCTCGCGCTTGTCCTGGTCGAGGAACCACAGGTCGTCGGTCCAGTACGCCGCCGCCGAGAGCTCGACCGGCGCGTCACCGAACAGGACCGCGGTGAACCACTCCAGGGTCTGCTCGAAGTGGTCCCGCATCCCGAACGTCGACCAGTGGGGCCCCGAGTACGTGACCAGCCCGGCGCGGGCGAGGAAGGCGTTCTGCAGGGCGGTGATGTCGGAGTAGCCGCACACGATCTTGGGGTTGGCCCGGATCAGCTCCCAGTCGAGGTGCGGCAGGAGCTCGTTGCTGTTGTAGCCGCCGATGACCGTCAGGATCGCCGCCACCGACGGGTCGGCGAAGGCGTCGTGCAGGTCGGCGACGCGGGAGGCGACGCTGCTGGAGTTGAAGGCGTCCCGCTCGTCGACGTGGCGGCCGTAGGTGAGCGTCAGGCCGAGCTCGGCGAAGCGGGCGTCGATGAGCGCGGTGTGGTCGTGCTCCATGACCATCGCGCGCGAGCAGGCGGGCGCGACCACGCGGACCACGTCGCCCGCCTTGAGCTTGGGGGGATGGATGACGTCCATCTAGCGAAGCATAGGGGAGTCGTTCTCCGCCTCCGCCCACACCGCGAACGAGGCCGCGTCGGCGCCGTCGCCGCAGACCGGGCAGCCGTCCGGGTCGCGCGGCCACTGGGACATCACCTCCAGCTCGCCGGTCTCGAAGTGCACGTCGAGCTGACGGCCCAGGGCGATCGGCTCGGCGTGGCCGGTCACCAGCCGGATCGCCTCGCCGGTGATCAGCGACGCGACCAGCGCGATGTGCGGGGCGAAGGCGATGGTGACCCGGCCGTGCTCGACCCGCAGCGCCCCGGCGAGCTGGGACAGGTAGCTCGGGTCGGCGCGCGTGTAGTACAGGTGCAGGCAGTCCATGCAGCCCGTCTCGCGCGGGCGCACCGAGAACAACCGGCCGCGGGTGACGAACGAGCCGCCGCAGACGTAGGGCACCCCCTCCTTCACGCAGGCCGCGTTCACCCGCCGCTGCGCGACGAACGGCGGCTCGTCGATCGCGCAGATCGCCACCTCGGCGCCCCGGACGAGCGGGGCGACGTCCGCGGCCGACTCGATCCGGCGCTGCACGGCGGTGAACTCGACGTCGGGGTTCACCTCCTTGGCCAGCCGGGCGGCCACCGCGGTCTTGTACGCGCCGATGTCGCTCTCGCGGTAGAGGGACTGCCGGTTCAGGTTGCCCAGCTCGACCCGGTCGTAGTCGACGGCCGTGATCCTGCCGAAACCGGCCGCGAGCAGCATGGGCAGGATGTAGGAGCCGCCGCCGCCCAGCCCGAGCAGCACGCAGTGGGCGGACCGCAGCCGGTCCTGCGGCTGCTCGCGCGCGGCGGACAGGCCGGCGTAGTGGCTGAAGTAGTTGACGTTGCCCTCGTAGCGGCCGTCCTCGTAGGGCGTGGGCCGCGCTTCCTCAAGGAAGCCGCGCCCGTCCAGGTCGCGGACGGCGGTGAGCACGTCCTCGACGCCGATGCCCGGGTGCGCCCGGCCGACCGCCGCGGCGACCTCGCCGAGCGGCCGCGCGCCGTCCAGCGCCTCGACGAGGGTCCAGAGCTGCCCGTACGGGTCGGTGAAGTCCACCGTGACGCCGGCCTGGGCGCCGATGCGGAAACGCCGGTCGTCCAGCCGGTACACGGGATAGATGGGTTTGACGCGGATGTGGCTGTCCAGGGAGGGGGTCATCGTCGTCCTTTCATTTCGCGGTCGCTTCGGAAATGGCCGAGCGGGCATCCGGGGAGCGGCCGTTCTCCCCGGATGCCCTGAAACTGTCTGCCGCTGTGTTGCGGGTCTACCGTCGGGCTCAGAAAACGATCCAGCTCACCTCGACCGGCGCGTCAGTGCCCAGGTCGCTCATCTCGTAAGTCATGCGATTCACCTCCCTTCGCGAAGTTCCGGACCGGCCCGGAGACGAGGCCGGCCACACCTGCCGCGGCCACCAGTACGGCGCCGAGGACGAACACCGTCCTCGGACCGGCCGCGGAAGCCATGAGTCCCGCGAGCAGCGCGCCCACGGGGAAGATCCCGAACGAGGCCACCAGCAGTGCCCCGGACACCCGCCCGCGCACCGCCGCGGGCAGCGTGGTGTGCACGACGGTGATCAGCAGCACGTTGCCCGCCGCGTTCGCCGCGCCCGCCCCGAGGAAGAGCGCCGCGGGCCAGACCTGGCCCTCGATCAGGCCGACCGCGCCGAGCAGCGCGGCCTGCGGGAGCATCAGCAGCACCGCCGCCTGCACCGGGTTGCGCGGGGCGCGCAGCAGGCCCGCCACGACGCTGCCCGCGAGCGCGCCGAGCCCGAAGGCGCCCAGCACGATCCCGTACGCGGTGGAGAACGTCGCCGGCGCGGTCTCGTGCAGCAGCGCGGGCAGCCCGACCTCCAGAATCCCGGCGAAGCCGAGATTTCCGGCGGCGGCCAGCGTCAGGATCACCCTGAACAGCGGGAACCCGCGCACGACGGCCCACATGCCGGCCCCGCCGCCGCCCTGCTCAGGACGCACCCGTCCGGGGCGCGGCCGGACGAACCAGAGGGTCGCGACCGACACCGCGAACGAGGCCGCGTCCACGGCGAGCGCCGGCCCCGGGCCCAGCCGGGCGACGAACACGCCCGCGACCACCGGCCCGGTCAGCGCGACGGCCTGCGCGGTCGCGTAGTTGCGGCTGTTGGCGGTCTGGACGTGCCGCTCCTCGACGATGTCGGGGATGATGGCGAAGTTCGCCGGCAGGAAGACGCCTCCGGCCAGGCCGAGCACCGCCGTGCCCGCCGCCAGCGCCCACAGGCGGTCCTCGCCGTTCCAGGCCAGGGCGCACAGCAGACCGGCGGCCGGGGCCCGCACGACGTCGGCCGCCAGCATGATCGGCCTGGGCGTCCAGCGGTCCGCGAGCGGGCCGCCGAGCACGAGACCGAGCAGCCGGAAGAGGCCGTAGACCGTCAGCACCGTCCCCAGGGCCGCGGTGCCGTGCCGCAGCAGCACGATCCCCGGGAGGGCGACGACGTAGAACTGGTCGCCGAAACCGGACAAGCCCTGGCCGGTGACGAGCAGCGCCAGCGACGGCACCGGAGAACGGCGGCGCCCGGTGACGTGTCCGGCGGGGATCGAGTGTTTCGACGAGTGGCTCACGTCATGGAGGGCGTTCCACCCCGTTCCAGGGCCGTTCCATGGAGGCGCCGAACGGTCGTCCGCCATCAGCCCGAAACCGGACGTTGCTCAATAATTCCGGCGACAGTGTGCACGTTTGTTATGGACGGCCGATAAACGTGCGACCACAATGCCGCCGACGGGACTATTGATAAAGTTGCAAACCCCTGTCAATCGAGCCGAAGAACTGGCAAATGTAGGCCGAATGTAGCCATTCGTGTTCCGCTAGCACACGGGCCGGGGCCGGACAAGGAGTTGCTCGCCGTTCAGCGGCGTGAATAACTGACGCTCAATACCCGGCGGAGAGCCGGGGAGACATTCACAAAAGCTGCACGGACGGGTGCCGCGACCAACGATCCCCGTCCGTGGAGCACCATTCGATGCAGAGGGAGCCTACCCACGATGTCGCTGAAACGCACGCTCTCGGCAACCGCACTGATCGCACCGCTCGCGATTCTGGGCGCGACGCCGGCCTTCGCCGACGAGCCCCGGCCCGTTCCCGGCAATCCGAACGTGGTCGTCGGCTTCGACGACGACACGGAGATCTTCCGCGCCAAGTCCTCCGCTCCTTCCCTGGCGATGGCCTGCCCGCCTGGGGAGGTCAGTTATCGGGTCTCCACCTACAGCAACAGCCACAAGGCGATCGGCCCGACGCAGTCGAACCACAACAGCACCTCGCACGCCGCGACGTCCACCTTCACCGCCACCGTCTCCGGCACGGTCTCGGTCTCCTGGAACGTCTCCGGCAGCCTGAAGGTGGACAGGCTCATCGCCGGGGCCGAAGTGGCCACGGGCGTGAATCTGTCCGCCAGTCTCACGGCTTCATTGGGCAACACCATCTCGATCCCGACTCCCGCCCGCAAAACCACCACCGCCACGTACGGCGTCTGGCGTAAGAAGACCAACGGCATTTATCACGTATGCGGCCAAAAGCCGAAAAACGTAACCGCCTGGACTCCATGGCGCGTCGGCTGGTACCTCAAACAAAGGTGATCTCGACATGATGATCCGACAGGTGGCGTCTCTCGCCATTCCCTGCTGCCTTCTCGCCCTGGCGACGGCCTGCACGGCTGCGCCTACGACCGATCCGGCGGCTGAGCGGCGGGACGCCACCCCGTCGGCCCCTCCCAGCAAGACAGCGGCGGTCCCTCCCACCGAGACCCCGGCGAGCACGCCACCGCCCGAACCCGCGTCCCTGCGCCTGCCGGGCATGGAGGCCGGCACCATCACCGTCCTCAAGGCGGGCCCGAGGAAGGGGTCCATGGTCGTGGGCGACGTGCCCCCCGGCAAGGACGAGCTGTGGGTCCTGTTCCGCTGCCGGGGGGAGGGCAAGGCGGAGATCATCCTGGAGCCGGGCATCGACATGCCCTTCACCTGCCTCGACGACATGATCAGCCCCATCATGAACCGCCTCGATCTGGGCCGCAGGAAGACCCTGACGGTACGGGTCCAGGCCCCGGACTCGGTCGAGTGGGCCTTGCGCGTGACACGCTGAGGATGGTGTTCGCGGCGGGGTGCGGCACGCCGGGTGAGGAGGAACTCCGGGGTGAGATCCGTCCTGGAGCCTAGGGTGTTTGCCATGGTCAAGTGGCTTGTACTCCTGCTCGCTTGCGCGTTGACCGGGTGCGCCGGTCCTGTCGGGACGGCCGGGCGCACGTCGGCGCCCACTTCCGAACCCGCGTCCGAACCCGCGTCCGAATCCACGTCCGGCTCGTCCACGTCGCCGCCCGACGCCGCCGGCGGCGCGGGCGGACGGGAGTTCGGCGGGTGCGGGGACGCCCGGTGCGAGGTCACCCTCAGGGCGGGGGACGTCCTGAAGTTCGGGCAGCGTCACGGGATCTCCCGCTTCGCCGTCGGGAGCGTCGAGGGCGACAAGGTCACCTGGGAGGCGGACTTCACCGGGGCCGGGGACATGAGCTCCCAGGGCGAACAGGGCGGCTCGTCCACCTGCAAGTTCGACGAGGGCGGCGGCTGCACGGGCTACATCCGGGGCGTCACCACGCTCACCCTGAACGACGTCGTCCTGCGCTTCCTCTCCTTCGACCGCGGCCGCGCCGTCGTACGGGTGACGCCCAAACGATGATCGCCTGCCGGGAGGCCGCTCCGGCATGAGCGCGCAGCCGAGCAGCCGGACCAGCGTGATCGTCACCATGGTGGTCGTGGCGACGCAGGCCGTCGTCCTCGGGGTGCTGGCGGCGGCCACCGGCTCGGCCATCCTGTACGCCGAGGCCATGTTCAGCGTGGCCGACCTCGGGGTGGAGGCGTTCCTGCTGATCGGGCTGGCGCGGGTGGCGCGTCCGGCCGACGAGCGCCACCCGCTGGGCTACGGGCAGGAGATCTTCTTCTGGTCGCTGTTCGCCGCCGTGGGGCTGTTCGTGGGCGGGGGCGTCGCGTCGATCGTGGAGGGCCTGGGCGAGCCGTCGGCCTCGGGCGGTTCGTACGCGCTGGGCTACCTGGTGATCACCCTGATCACGGTCAGCGACGGGTGGGCGCTGGCCGTCTCGGTACGGGCCCTCGGCGCGCGGGCCGCGGTGACCGGCCGGTCGTTGTGGTCGGAGCTGCTGACCGGGAGCGACCCGGCGGCCAAGACCGTCACGCTGGCCAACGCGGCGGCCGTGGTCAGCGGCCCGATCGCGCTGGCCGGGCTCGGGCTGCACCAGGCGACCGGGAACGAGGTCTACGACTCGCTGGGCAGCGTGCTGATCGGGATCCTGCTGGTCGCCGTCTCGGGTCTGCTGTTGCGGCTCAACCAGAACCTCGTCGCCGCGCCCAGCGTGGACGCCGCCGACCTGGCCCGCATCCGCCGCGCGATCGCCGAGGTGCCCGGGGTCGCCGGGGTGCGCAGGGTGATCGCGGTGATCGTGGGCCCTCACCAGGTCATGGTGGCCGCCCGGGTGACCCTCACCTCGGCCACGGACCTTCCCGGGGCCGAGCGGGCGATGTCGGCGGTGGAGGAGCGGCTGCGGCGGCGTCCGGAGATCCGCGAGGTCTACGTCACGCCGGTCGCCCCGGAATGAGCCCGCGCCCTGTCACGTCGCGGCGACGGCACCCGGGGGTGCGGGTCCTGGAGAGCTTCCTGGAGGGGGCTCGGGTTCTGGAGGAGGGCTCTGATCTCCTGGCTGATCGTGTTCATGGCGGCGCTCAGGTCGAGCAGGAGCCGGTCGGCCGCGGCGGGGTCGGTGCGGTGGCCGGTGGCGGCCGCGTCGACCGTCCCGGCCAGGTCGCGCAGGGCCCGGCCGAGCCCTTCGTGCAGGTCATGGTGGAGGCGGCGGCGTTCCTCCTCGCGGATGGCGAGCACGCGTTCCCTGGTCCGGCGCAGGTCCGCGACGACGGCCGCGGTGTGGGCGGCGTCGGCGACGTACGGGGTGACCGCGGCGACCGCCCGCGGATCGGCGAACGGGGTGATCAGCAGGCGGCCCACCGCCCGTCCGTGCCACACCAGCGGCACGTCATGAGCGACCGGCCCGGGATCGCCCGACGTGATCCGGGTGCCCGGCAGTTCCACGGCGACCGCGGTGGCCGGCAGTCCTTCTCGTACCAGCTCGATCACGGCGGCCAGCGCGGCCTGCGGGCCGTTGGCGGAGATGGCCCGCTGGAGCCGCCGGACGAGCAGCGCACGCGCCCGGCCCCGCGCGCCGGGCAGCCGGTCGAGCAGGCGCCGCGCGGCGGGCGGGGTCATGGCGGTCGTGGAGGTCATGGCAGTTGCCGGATCGCGGCCACCGACGCGGTCACGACCAGGGCGGCGCCGATGCCGACCCAGAGCCCGCGCCGGTCCGAGTCGCGGGTCATCGCCAGCGCCCCGGCCCCCAGGCTCAACGCCAGCAGGTAGAGGGCGTGCCAGGCGGGCGAGCCCGGCAGGAAACCCACGCCCTCCAGGTACGGCGGCGGCCCCCACCGCGCGAACTCGACGTACAGGCCCAGCATGGACAGCGTCGAGTGGTGCGGCTCCACCCGCTGGTTGACGACGATCAACGCGAGCATCACCAGGACGGACACCCCGGGCCACGGCAGCCACCGGGCCACCGCCACCCCCAGGAAACAGGCGCCGAGCATGCACAACGGCCCCGCCGCGATCTCGTGGACGCTCGGGAAACGCTCCAGCTCGACGTCGGCGGCCACGTAGACGGACACCATGACGGCCTGGATCGCGCAGGCCAGCAGGAACGGCCCCAGCCCGGCCAGGCAGCAGGCCGCCGTGCGCAGGTTCCGGCCGACGGGGGTGACGGCCAGCAGTTCGTCCGTGCCCGCGCGTCTGGTGGCCGAGGCCGTGAGCGTCGCGGCGAAGAAGATCGGCAAGCCCCACAGGACGACGAAACCGTTGGTGAGCGCGCTGTAGGCGGGCCGGGGCGCCCATTCCGTGGTGGCGAGGCCGAGCAGGTACAGGGCCAGGCCCGCGATCGCGAGCGGGTGCAGCATCAGCCGCCGCGTCTCGGCCAGCGCGAGCGCGGGCAGCAGGTGCGCGGGCAGCGGATGGACGGGCTCGCCACCGTTCTCCAGCAAGTCCGGCGTGCGGGGGGTGTCCGGAGGGGAGGCATCGGGGTCGCGGGTCATGCCGAAGCCTCCGTGATGTCCGTGGTGTTGGTGGTTGTGGTGAGGAGCAGCAGGTAGCCATCCTCCAGGGTCGGGTCGGCGGGGCGGGCGTTACGGGGGGCGGGGCCGAGGCCGCGGTACAGGCCGTCGCCGGTCCGCCGCGACGTCCCTGCCGCCTTCTCCGCCGACACCCAGACCTGCCCCTCGGCCAGCGCCCGGAGCTCCCGAGGAGCCCCCGCGAACACGCACCGGCCCGCCTTGAGCACGGCCACCCGGTCGCAGAGGGCGGCGACGTCGTCGGTCTGATGGGTGGACAACACGACCGTACGGTCCTGGCCGAGGCGCGCGACCAGCTCGCCGAACAGCAGCCGCTGCTCCGGGTCCAGCCCGGCGGCGGGCTCGTCCAGGAGGATCAGCTCGGGCTCGCCCAGCAGGGCCTGGGCGATGCCGAGACGCCGCCGCATGCCGCCCGACAACGTACGGACCCGCCTGCCGCCGACGGACGTGAGCCCGACCTCCTCGATCACCCGGCGCACCTCGTCGTGCCTGGACCGGCGGTGTGTCATCTCCTTCAGGATCGCCACGTAGTCGACGAACTCGAAGACGGTGACACCGCGTTGGAAGCCCAGGTCCTGCGGCAGGTAGCCGAGCCGCCGCCGGATCTCCAGCCGTCCGGCGGCCGGGTCGCGGCCGAGCAGCCGCAGCTCGCCCTCGTCCGGCGCGAGGACGGTCGCGAGGACCCGTACCAGGGTGCTCTTGCCCGCGCCGTTCGGGCCGAGCAGGCCGGTGACGCCCTTGCCGGCGGTGAGGGTGAGCCCGTCCAGGGCCCGGTCGCGGCCGTAGGTCTTCACCAGGCCGACTGCCTCGATCATGAGAACTCCCTGCGCCGGACGACGAGCAGGACGACGGACACGACGGTGACGGCCAGGTAGCCGGCCTGCCCGGCGGCCCCGAACATGGCCAGATCCGGCTCGCGTACGTTCGTGCCGACGACCGCGGCCACCCAGGGGACGGTCACCGCGATCGCGCAGCGGCGCGGGTCGTACCGGCTGGACAGCGCCAGGGTCAGCGAGGTGAGGGCGAGCGAGGGCAGCAGCCACGCGGCGGTCGCCCAGCCGCCGCCCGGCAGGGTCAACCCGGCCGCCAGCGCCAGCGCCGACGAGGACGCCACCACGGCGGCGGCCCGCATCAGCATCAGCCGGAACGTCGAGTACGGCGCGGCCAGCCCGATCTCGTAGGCCGGATCCCCGTCCCGCCCGAAGGCCACGGCGACCCCGGCCACCGGCACGACCGGCGCCAGTGTGAGGAACGTCAGCAGCCCCCACCGGTTCGTCTCCCCCGAGGCCAGCGCGGCGAAGAACAGCGCCACGGCGCTGGCGGCCAGCCACGGCAGCCGCAGCGAGACCGTGGCCCCGAGCAGCCGGGCCGTGTGCTCGCGCACCCCGGCGGCCCGCAGCAGCCGTTCGACCGGGCGGGGCGCGGGGGCGTCCACGGTGTCGGCGATGTCGTCCCAGACCCGGTCCAGGCGGGCCCGCGGCACCCGCGGGGCCAGCAGGAGGCGGCACTGCTCGCAGGCCAGCAGGTGGGCCTCGACGGAGGCGGCCGGCGTCGCGGGCAGTTCGCCCGCCGCGTACGCCGCGGCCATGCCGTCGTCCATGTGCCAGGTGCTCACGCCAGTTCCTCCCTCAGCAGCGCGCGGGCGCGCATCATCCGGGTCTTGACCGTCCCCACGGGGATGCCGAGCAGCCGTCCGGCCTCGCGGGTGGTCAGGCCGTCCAGGACGGTCGCCTGGACCACGGCGCGCAGCTCCGGGGAGAGCCGGTCGAGCGCCCGGCCGAGCTCGCCGTACTCGATGCCGAGCAGCACCTGCTCCTCGGCGGAGACCATGACCTGCTCGTGGGCCGGCAGCACCGCCGCGGGGCGGCGGCGCAGGTGGTCGAGCAGGCGGCGCACGCCGATCCCCCAGATCCAGGCCGCGACCTCGCCCTGCCCCTTCCAACTGCGCGCGGTACGCCAGACCGCGACGAAGGTGTCCTGGACGGCCTCGTCCACCAGGGCGGGGTCGGCGCAGCGGCGGGTGAGCCGGAGGAGGAGCCAGGGCGCGTGCCGGGCATAGAGGACTTCCAGCGCACGCCGGTCGCCGTCGGCCACGGCCTCCAGCAGCCGGGCGTCCTGCCACGTCTCGTGCTCGCTCACGGGAGCCCGTTCATCGGTGTCATGCCTCTCTGTCGCATCCCTCCGCTCCGGCGGTTCACGAACTGGGATGCGCGTTTCACCCGACAAGGGGGATGTGAGAGGAAAGGTACTGGTGACACCGACCCGACCGAGCCCCCGGGAAGCCGGTCCGCTCAGGGAACCGGCCTCCCGGAGGCAGGCCCGGTCACTCCTCCGGGAAGTGGCAGCTCACCTGTCGTCCCCGTACCGTCGTGAGCACGGGCGGCTCCGTCCGGCACAGCGACTGGGCCTTCGGGCAGCGCGGATGGAAGGCGCAGCCGGGCGGCGGCGCGAGCGGGCTGGGCGGGTCGCCGTGCAGGACGATGCGCTCCCGCGCCGCCTCCACCTCCGGATCGGGCACCGGCACGGCCGACAGCAGCGTGCGCGTGTACGGATGGGCGGGATCGGCGTAGACGGTGGCCGAGGAGCCGGTCTCCACGATCCGGCCCAGGTACATGACGGCGACCGTCTCGCACATGTGCCGCACCACCGACAGGTCGTGCGCGATGAACAGGTAGCCGAGCCCGAGGTCGGCCCGCAGGTCGGCGAGCAGGTTGACGATCTGGGCCTGGATGGACACGTCCAGCGCCGAGACCGGCTCGTCGCAGACGACCAGGCGGGGGCGGGAGGCGAGCGCGCGGGCGATGCCGATCCGCTGCGCCTGGCCGCCGGAGAACTCGTGGGGGTAGCGGTCGGCGTGCTCGGCGTCCAGGCCGACGAGCCTGAGCAGCTCGACGACGCCGTCCCGGTCCACGGTCCGGCGCGGCCCGGCGACGATCTGCCGGACGGTGTGGCGCGGGTTCAGCGACGCGTACGGGTCCTGGAAGATCATCTGGAGCCGTCCGCGCATCGGCAGCAGGGCCCGGGGGCCCAGGTGGGTGATGTCCTGGCCGTCGAAGGTGACGGTCCCGCCGGTGGGCTCCAGCAGCCGGACGATCATGCGCCCGGTCGTGGACTTGCCGCAGCCCGACTCGCCCACCAGCCCGAGCGCCCGGCCCTCGGGCACGTCGAAGCTCACGCCGTCCACCGCCCGGACCCGTTGCCCGCGGCGTACGGGGAAGGTCATCCGCAGGTCGCGTACGGAGAGCATCAGTGGTCGGCTCCTTCCAGATGGCACGCGACCCGGTGGGGCTCGCCCGCGAGCGGCGGTCGCGTGGTCGCGCAGACGTCGAGGGCGGCCGGGCAGCGCGGGTGGAACCGGCAGCCCGGTGGCGGCGCGAGCAGCGAGGGCGGCGCTCCCGCGATGGCCCGCAGGCGGGCACGGCCCGGGTCCGCGCCGGGCACCGAGTCCAGCAGGGCCCGCGTGTACGGGTGCAGCGGCCGTTTGAAGATCTCCCTGGCCGGCGCGTGCTCCACGGTCCGGCCGCCGTACATGACCAGGACGTCGTCTGCCATGCGCGCCACCACGCCCAGGTCGTGGGTGATCAGGACGACCGCGAGCCCCCGGTCGCGCTGGATGCGCGCGATCAGGTCGAGGATCTGCGCCTGGACGGTCACGTCCAGCGCCGTCGTCGGCTCGTCGGCGATCAGCACGCCCGGCTCGCAGGCCAGCGCCATCGCGATCATCACCCGCTGCCGCATGCCGCCCGAGAAGCGGTGCGGATGCTCCCCGGCGCGCCGCCGCGGCTCCGGGATGCCCACCTCGGCCAGCATCTCGACCGCCCGCTCACGAGCCACCCGCCTGCCGGTACGGCGGTGCAGCCGGTACGCCTCGGCGATCTGCTCCCCCACGGTGAAGAACGGATGCAGCGACGACAGCGGATCCTGGAAGATCATCGAAACCGCGCTGCCGCGCAGCCGGCGCAGCCGTTCGGCCGGGGCGCCGACGAGCTCCTCCCCGTCGAGCTCGATCGACCCGGCGACGGTCGCCCGGCGGTGCAGCCCGAGCACGGACAGCGCGGTCACCGACTTGCCCGACCCGGACTCGCCGACGACGCCCAGGGTGCGCCCCCGCGCCACGCCGAACGACACGCCGTCCACGATCCGGACGTCGCCGAAGCTCACGGACAGGTCGCGCACGGAAAGGATCACGAGTACCTCACCCTGGGGTCGATGACCGCGTAGACCAGGTCCACGAGCAGGTTGGCCAGCACGATGAAGAAGGCCGCGAGCAGCGTCGTGCCGAGGATCACGGGCTGGTCGGACTTGACGATGCCGTCGTAGGCCAGCCGTCCCACGCCGGGCAGGCCGTACACGGTCTCGGTGATCATCGCGCCGGCGAGCAGGCCGCCCAGGTCCATGCCGAAGACGGTGACGATCGGGGTCATGGCCGCGCGCATGCCGTGCTTGGCGACCACGGTCCGCTCGTGCAGGCCCTTGGCGCGGGCCGTCCTGATGTACGGCTCGGCCATCGTCTCGATCATCTGCGCGCGGGTGAGCCTGGCGTACATGGCGGCGTACAGGGCGGCCAGCGTGACCCAGGGCAGGATCAGGTTGCCGGCCCAGGCGGCGGGGTCGTCGGTGAGCGGCACGTACGCCGGGTACGGCAGCAGCCCCGTCACCCGTACCACCAGCAGGAGCAGGACCATCGCCACGAAGTAGACCGGCAGGGAGGCGCTGGTCAGCGTGGCGATCATCAGCGTCCGGTCCAGGGCGCTCCCCCGGCGCAGCGCCGACACCACCCCGACCGTGACGCCCACGACCAGCCACAGCAGGGCCGCGCCGATCGCCAGGGACGTGCTGGCCCCCAGCCGGTCGATCAGCAGGTCCCAGACCGGCAGCGCGTTCTGGTAGGAGAACCCGAGGCAGGGCACGTGGCAGCCGGGACGTCCGGCGAAGATGCCCGCGACGTAGCCGCCGAACTGCTCCCACAGCGGCCGGTCCAGCCCCATCTGCGCGCGCACCTCGGCGACCCGCTCGGGCGTGCAGGTCTTGCCGCACGCCTGGACCGCCGGGTCGGACGGCAGCACGTAGAAGATCACGAAGGTCACCGCGCAGATCACCAGCAGCACTCCGGCGACCGCGAGGGCCCGTCTGAGCAGGTACGACGTCACTGCGCCGCCCCCTTGGGGTCGATGGCGTCGCGCAGGGCGTCGCCGAGGAGGGTGAAGGCGAGCACGGTCAGGAACAGGCAGGTGCCGGGGATGAGCAGGTACATCGGATCCACCTCGTACCAGAGCATCGCCTCCTGGATCATCTGCCCCCAGGAGGCGGTCGGCGGGCGCACCCCGACGCCGAGGAACGACAGCGCCGCCTCGGTGCCGATGTTGGCGGGCACGGCGAGCGTCGCGTACACGAGGATCGGCGCGGTGATGTTGGGCATGATCTCGCGGAAGACGATGACGCCGTTCAGCGCGCCGCCGACCCGGGCGGCGTCCACGTACTCGCGGTGCTTGACGGAGATCGCCTGCCCGCGCACGATCCGCCCGATGTACGGCCAGCCGAACCCGCCCATCACGCACACGAGCAGGACCATGCGGTCGCCGTCAGGCATGACCGAGATGAGGGCGATCATGAAGATCAGGCTCGGGAACGACATGAGCAGGTCCATGGTCCGGCTGATCACCGCGTCCGCCCAGCCGCCGAGGTAGCCGGCCAGCAGGCCGAACACGGTGCCGAGCAGCACCGACACCAGGGTCGCCAGGGTGGAGACGAGCAGCGAGACGCGGGCGCCGTACACGATGCGGCTGAAGACGTCGCGGCCGTTGACGGGCTCGACGCCGAGCCAGTGCTCGCCGCTGACGCCGCCCAGCATCCCCTTGGGCACGCCCGCGAGCTCCTGGTCGATCGCGGCCGGGTCGAAGGCGTCCGGCGGCCAGCCGTTCACCTGGGTGAGCAGCGGCGCGGCGAGCGCGACCAGCACCAGGACCGTCACCACGGCCAGCCCGAACCGGGCGGCGGCGCCGCCCAGCAGGCGCCTGCGGACCAGCCGGGCGGGCGGGCTCGCCGTGACGACCGTCGCCGTCATGTCCGGATCCGCCGGAATCCGGGGTAGCCGTTCCTCACTGCTGCTTCACCCCCAGGACGGCGAAGTCGAGCTGCCCGGACCAGACGGGATGGCCCACGGCGCCGGAGACGCCCTTGCCGACCAGGATCGGCTTGCGGTCCCACGCGTACGGCACCGCCGGCGAGGACTGCATGACCTGCCGGTCGAGGTCGATCCAGGCGGCCTCGGCGGCCTTCGGGTCGCTCATCGCCTGGATCTCGTCGATGCGCTTCTCCACGGCCTCGTCCTTGAACTGCCAGACGTTGCCCGAGTTGCCCTTCTCGACGATCGTGCGCCCGTCGAACAGCAGCGGCAGGAACGTCGCCCCGGACGGGTAGTCGGGGCACCAGCCGTAGGTGAACAGGTCGGGCGTCTTGGCGGTGTCGCCGACGGTGTCGTAGTAGACCGAGGGATCGACGGGGGTGAGCACGACCTCGACGCCGGCCCGCTTCAGCGACGCCTGCACGGCCTCGCCGAGCGCCTTGTCACCGGTCGAGATCGTCATCCGGACGTTCAGGGTCCGGCCGCCGAGCAGGGCCTTGGCCTTCTCGACGTCGCCGCCCGGGGGCAGGCGGAACACGTCCTGCGGCGTGCCGCCCGACAGGGCCGGCGGCAGGTACGAGGTGGCGATCGAGGTCATGGCCGGGCCGCCGGCGGCGGTCTGGAGGGCCTGCTTGTCCAGGGCGAAGTGCACCGCCTGCCGGGCCTTCACGTCGTCGAAGGGCGGCTTGGAGGTGTTGAAGCCGATCATGTCGGTGCACCCCGACATGGCGTTGACCAGCCGGGACTTCACGTCGGGCCGGGGCAGGATCTTGGCCAGGCTGGCGGCGCTGACGTCGGTGTAGGCGATCGAGGTGGCGTCCTCGCCCCTGCTCTCGATGAGCCGGTCGTCGATCACGCCCTGCCGCAGGCCCTGCTTGACCACGATGCGGTCGGGCGCGGCCTTGCGCACCGGGTCGGTGGCCGCCGACCAGTGCGGGTTGCGGACGAGGACCATCTCCTTGCCGCGGTCGTAGCGCTCGATCTTGTACGGCCCGGAGGAGAAGGGCCGGTTGTCGTACTGCGCCACGGTCTCCTTCGCGGCCGGCACCGGCGCGAACGTCGGCAGCGTCACCGTGGAGGAGAACTCGGCGACCGGCCGCTTGAGGCGGAAGACGATGGTCCTGTCGTCCGGGGTCTCGATCGAGTCCAGGTGCCTGCCCTTCAGCGGGCCCTTGTAGCCGTCCGCGTCGGCCAGGTAGAGCTGGGCGTAGTTGGGGCCGCCGGGCAGCTCGGGGGCGAAGGAACGCTCCACGTTGTACTTGATGTCCTTCGAGACGACCGGGGTGCCGTCCTCGTACTTCACGCCCTCCTTGAGGGTGAAGGTCCATACCTTGCCTCCTTCGGAGGCGGTCCCCAGGTCGGTGGCCAGATCCGGGACGATCTCGTGGCTGCCTGCCTTGAAGGTGGTGAGGGTGCGGTACAGCAGCCGGATGCCGAAGTCCATCTGGGGCATCGTCCAGTTGCGGGCCGGGTCCAGGTGGGAGAAGTCCTGGTTGGACAGGATCGTCAGGGTCCCGCCCCCGGCCGCCGCCGGCGCGGGCGCGGCGGCCTTGCCGCCGCCGCAGGCCGCCACGCCGAGCAGCAGCCCCGCGGTCAGCACGTTACGGAGAGTCACGGATCACTCCAGTGAGGTGAGAGGGGCCCGGGCCGGGACCGGCGGGAGGGGGCTCGCCGGCCCCGGCGCCCGGGCGGTCTAGTACTCGGTCTTGACGCTCGCGCCCGAGAAGGTCTGCGCGGCGTGGAGGCTGATGTAGTTGTAACCGGCGGGCGGGTTGTTGATCACCAGGGTCTCGGCGTTGCCCGACGCGGTGGAGCGCTGGGTGTAGGCCGAGGTGGTGGCCCAGGTGGCGGCGTTGTAGTAGAGGTCGGCGTTCCCGGTGCCGCCGGAGGCGGTGATGGTCAGCCGGGCCGTCCCCGCGGGCAGGTAGATGTAGAGGTAGGCGTAGTTGCCCTGGGTGGCCGACAGGTTGCCGCGCTTGCAGTTCCTGTCGAGCTTGCGGGTGTCGGAGGCGGTGCACTCGGGCGTCGAGCCGCCGCCGGTCGAGACGGTGACCTGCTTCGACGTCGTCCCGGTGGCGCCGCCGTTGTCGGTGACGGTCAGCGTGACCGTGTACGTGCCCTGCGCCGCGTAGGCGTGCGTCGGGTTGGCCGTGGTGGAGGTGGCGCCGTCGCCGAAGTCCCAGCGGCGGGAGGCGATGGTGCCGTCGGAGTCGGTGGAGGTGTCGGTGAAGGAGGCGGTCAGGCCGCTGGCCGTGGAGGTGAAGTTCGCGGTGGGCGCCTGGTTGCCGGTGCCGCCTCCCGAGCACGCCCCGGCCGCGCAGGCGGCGAGCCAGGTGTTCCAGTCGGAGTCGTAGCGGCTGCCGATCGTGCTGGTCAGGAAGGACCTGGCGGTGCTCCACGCGCCGCTCCGGTACGAGCCCAGCAGCGTCGCGACGTCGGCCGGGTGCTTCTCGAACATGTAGCGGACGGCCAGGTAGCCCCACCGGTAGATGCGGGTGGTGTCATGGTCGTAGGTGGTGTTCCACAGCGTGCTGAGGGCGTACGTGCGGTTGCCGGCCTCGGTGATCGCCGCGTCGTAGACGACCTTGCGGTAGGAGTAGGAGACGTACTCGGCGAAGCCCTCGATCCACCAGATGGTCGGCGTGCTCACCCCGGCGTTGAAGTCGCCGTACATGTCGAAGCGGCCGTCGAGGTAGTGGGTGTACTCGTGGTTGAGGTTCCAGATCTGGAAGTCGGGGCGCAGCCACTCGGCCTCGTAGGCGATGAACCTGGGCTGGTTGCCCGCGGCGGCGGGGTCGCCCTCCAGGTACATGCCCCCGTTGTTCGTGTCGATCCCGAAGATCGCGCCGGCGTAGGTCTGGTAGTCGGTGCTGGAGTCGAAGACCACCACTTCCAGCGTGGTGTTGTTGTCGTTCGCGACCGGGCCGTTGTCCTTGACCAGGTTGTGGAAGAAGGCGTCCTGGTTGGCCAGGCTGGCGCAGGTGGAGGCGAGCTGGCTCGCGGTGACGTCCTGGGCGCGGATCCTGATGCTGGCGCTGCACGTGTGGGTGATCGGCAGCACGGTGGTCGCCAGGCGGTTCGCCAGGTCGCAGGTGCCGTAGTAGGAGCAGTTGGCCTTGTCGTAGGCGTCGGTCATCTCGGCCACGCCCACCCACAGCGGCGCGGTGGCGCCGGTGATGGCACTGCGGCTGATCAGGTTCTTGGCCAGCGGCCGGACGACGGCCTGCATGGCCGTGTGCTGCAGGAAGCGGCCCAGCTCGCGCCCGGCGTTGGAGACGAGGTAGGAGCGGTCGGTGCCGAGCATGTTGAGGTGGTTCGTGGCGAAGGAGTTGAGCGAGTCCAGGACGCTGCGGTCGGCCTGCACGGCGCTGACGAACGCGGGCACCTGGTGGCCGCGGAACAGCACGGTGTAGACGTTGTTGACCGCGTTGAGCATCCACCACGACGCGTCGTAGGAGCTGTTGTAGCCGTCGAGCAGGCGCTTGACCACGTACAGGTAGCGGTCGTTCTGCTCGGCGCTGTCGATGAGGGTGACGGCCTCGCCCAGCACCTCGCCGTTGGCGTCGCTGACGGTCGAGGACCGGGAGGAGGCGAAGAAGGCGTCCAGGCCGGACCGGATCGCGGTGATGAGCGCCTGGCCGTAGGTGCCGACGTCGCCGGAGTTGTACCAGTGGACGTAGTAGCCGGCGCGCAGGTAGAGGACCAGTTGCGCGGTGCCGGTGGAGTTGTCGCCCGGGTAGTTCGCCGAGTTGTCGCGCAGGGCGTAGGCGACGGTCGTCATCTGCGCCTCGCGGAAGGCGTTGTAGGCGTCCGTGCCGGTCAGCATGAACAGGGTGTTGACGCAGTCGGTGGCGCTGGCCTTGATCTGCTGGACCAGGGCGCTGCCGGTGCGGCTGGTGAAGTCGGAGACGTTGCAGGCGGCGGCCGCCGCGACGCCCTTGCGCGCCGACGGTCTCGGGCGCTGCGGCTGCGTGGCGGGTTCGTCGTAGTCGCGGCGCAGGGCGTCCTTGGCCGCGGGCTGGGGGGCCCGGTCACGGGTGTCGAGCCGGGTCTTGCTGACGTGCGGGGCTTCGTCGGACGGGGCCGCGAGGCGGGCGGCCGGGGGCGGTTCGGCCGTCGCGCTGGCGGGTGCCGCGGCGAACGGGGAGAGAAGGGCTAAGGCGGCCAGGGGAACGACGAGCCGCCAGCCGTGCAGGACCTTGCGCACAAGAACCTCCGGGGGGTATCCGCATGGATGCGAGGTCGGGTACGAGTGTGCGGTCCGTCCGGAGGGCGTGGTCATACGACGCCGCATAAGTGTTGCCTATGGGCGTCCCGAAGACGTCGCCAAGAGCCATCACATGTCACATAATCCTGAGCTATGGACCTGGATCTCCGGCATCTCCGAATGGTCTGTACGATCGCCGAAGCGGGCAGCGTCACCAAGGCGGCCGCGCGCCTGGGGCTGTCCCAACCGGCGATCACCACCCAGCTCCGCAGAATCGAGGAGATGGTGGGTGGTGAGCTGTTCACCCGCAGCCGGAACGGCGTCCAACCCACCCAGCTCGGACGTCAGGTCATCGCCCGCGCCCGGATCGTCCTGTCGGAGATCGACGCGCTCTTCGGCGACCTGCACGACGCGAACCCGTCCGTCACCGGGCTCCGGCTCGGGTGCAGCCACCTGGCGTGCGTGGCCAGCGTGGTGGACCGGGTCGGCGAGGCGTTACCCGGCCGGTCGATCTCCCTGCGCATCGAGCCGTCCAGCGTGCAGCTCGCCGACGCGCTCACCCACGGCCAGCTCGACGCCGCGCTCATGGGCATGATCGAGGGCTTCGACGTCACCCTCACGCCGCCCGTCGTCACACGCACGCTGGTGCCCAGGTATCCCATCTTCGTGGCCATGTCCGCCGGGCACCCGCTGGCCGAGCAGCCCCAGGTGCACCTGTCCGACCTCAGGAACGAGCGCTGGATCAGCCCGCCCGGCGCCGACGACGGCTCGCTCGCCGCCCTGCGCGCCTCCTGCCGGGCCGCCGGATTCGAGCCGGACGTGCGCTACGACGCCCCCAGCGGGGCCGGGCGCCCGCTGGTCGCCGCCGGGCTGGGCGTGCGCCTGGTGGACCCGACCTGGCCGGTGCCCGAGGGCACCGCCGTACGGCCGCTGGTGGGCGAGCCGCAGGTCGGGCACCTGGTCATGGCCTGGCGCAGGGACCTGATCGGCCCCGACGCGGCGGCGGCCATCTACCGCGGGCTCGCCGCCGCCTTCGAGGACCACATCGACGACAACCCCATCTTCCGCCAGTGGTGGGACGAGCACCCGGGCGCCCATCCCCTCCCCTGACGCCCGCGATCAGCGCGCCAGCCGCAGCGTGACCAGCTCGAACGGCCGCAACGTCACCGGGATCGACGGGCCGGGCCGCTCGGGCTCGGCCAGCGGGCGCTCCAGCAGGTCGGTCACGGTCACCGAGGTGACGGGGAAGCCGGCCGTGAGCGTGGCCGCCGCCCGTCCGCCGCGCGACTCGTGGAAGCGCACGACCACGTCGCCGCTGCCGTCGTCGGCCAGCTTGACCGCGGTGATCACGACCGCGTCGTCGTCCACCGTGACCAGCGGCGCCACCTCGGCGTCGCCGGACAGCACCCGTTCAGGCAGGTTGACGAACCAGCCCTCGCGCACCGCGTCGCCGATCGTCGCGCCGGGCAGCAGGGCGTGCCGGAAGGTGTGCCTGCCCTGGTCGGTCTCGGGGTCGGGGAAGCGGGGGGCGCGCAGCAGCGACACCCGCAGGGTCGTGGTGGTGCCGCCGTCCTCGCGGACCGTGCGGGTCACGTCGTGGCCGTAGGTGGAGTCGTTGACCACGGCCACGCCCCAGCCGGGCTCCTCCAGGTGCACGAACTTGTGGTTGCACGCCTCGAACTTGGCCGCCTCCCAGCTCGTGTTGGTGTGGGTGGCGCGGTAGGCGTGGCCGTACTGGCTCTCGGAGGCGTAGCGCTCGGCCCGCACGTCGAGCGGGAAGGCCAGCTTGAGGAACTTCTCGGTCTCGTGCCAGTCGACCTCGGTGGCGATGTCGACGCGCCGCCCGTGCAGCGAGATCACCTGCGTGACGGACGAGCCGCCGAACGAGCGGGTGACCCGGACCGAGCCCGGCCGCTCGCCTGCCGTCACCTCGTCGGCGTCGGTGAGGTCGCGGACGGTGTTGCGGTAGAACTCGTCCACGTCCCAGGCGTCCCACATGTTGGGGAAGTCCTGGTGGAGCTGGAGCAGGTTGGCGGCCTGGCCGGGGGGCAGGGTCTCGCGCCGGGCGCGCAGGTCGTAGGCGGAGACGATCAGGCCGCGCCCGTCCACCTCCACCCTGAGCAGGCCGTTGTCCAGCACGTAGCCGCCGCCCTCCCGGGGTTCCCTGCCGGTCGCGGCCGCCGGTACGGCCGCGGCCGCGCCACCGGCCGGGACGCCGTCGCGGGCGTGCGGGGCCGCGTTGAAGACCAGTTCGCGGGAGCCGTCCCCGGCCAGGGCCCGCTGGGCGCCGGCGATCAGGCCGTTCAGCTCCTCGGCCAGCGCCGCGTAGGTGTTCCTGGCCTCGCGGTGCACCCAGGCGATCGAAGAGCCGGGCAGGATGTCGTGGAACTGGTGCAGCAGCACCGTCTTCCAGATGCGGTCGAGCTGCTCGTACGGGTACGGCGCCCCGGCCCGTACGGCGGCCGTGGCGGCCCACAGCTCGGCCTCGCGCAGCAGCGACTCGCTGCGCCGGTTGCCCTGCTTGGTCTTGGCCTGGCTGGTCAGCGTGGCCCGGTGCAGCTCCAGGTAGAGCTCGCCCACCCAGACCGGCGGGCTGGGATACTCGGCCTCGGCCTTGGCGAAGAAGTCGGCCGGGGTCTCCCAGGTGACGGTGGCCGAGCCCTCCAGGTCTCGCAGCCGGGCGGCCTTGGCCACCATCTCGCGGGTCGTGCCGCCGCCGCCGTCGCCCCACCCGGTGGGGGCCAGCGAGTGCCGGGCGACGCCCTTGTCCTTGAAGTTGCGGGCGGCGTGCGCGATCTCCCTGCCGTTCATCGAGCAGTTGTAGGTGTCGACCGGCGGGAAGTGGGTGAACACCCGCGTCCCGTCGATGCCCTCCCACAGGAACGTGTGGTGCGGGAAGGTGTTCGTCCGGCTCCAGGAGATCTTCTGGGTGAGCAGCCGCTTCGAGCCCGCCGCCTTGATGATCTGCGGCAGCCCGGCCGCGAAGCCGAACGTGTCCGGCAGCCACACCTCCTCGTTGTCGACGCCGAACTCGTCGATGAAGAAGCGCTTGCCGTGCACGAACTGGCGGGCCATGGCCTCGGAGCCGGGCATGTTCGTGTCGGACTCCACCCACATGCCGCCGGCCGGGACGAACCGCCCGGCCGCCACGGCCTTGGTCACCTTGGCCCACACCTCGGGCCGGTGCTCCTTGATCCACGCCCACTGCTGGGCCTGCGACATCGCGAAGACGAACTCCGGCTCGTCGGCCAGCAGCGCCGTCATGTTGGAGGCCGTACGGGCCACCTTGCGGACGGTCTCGCGCAGCGGCCAGAGCCAGGCCGAGTCGATGTGCGCGTGCCCGACCGCGCTGATCCGGTGGGCCGAGGGCACGGCGGGCGCCGACAACACGCCGGCCAGCTCGGCGCGGGCGGCCTCGGCGGTGGCGTTGACGTCCTGGAGGTCGATCGCGTCCAGGGCGCGGTCGATCGCCCGGGTCAGCTCGGAGCGGCGGCCGCTGTCGGCGGGCAGCTCGTGCATCAGCTCCCCGGCCACCTCCAGGTCGAGGATCAGGTTCCACACCGTCTCGTCGAACACGGCCAGGTCCATGCGCACCAGCCGGTACTGCGGCTCACCGCCCGCCGTCTCCCTGTCGCCGAGCGGGGTGGGCACGAACGGCTTGTAGCCGAGCACGACCGGGTTGGAGGCCGCCTCGATCCGCAGCTCGACGTGCTCGCCGCCGGTCACCGGCGCGCCGACGCGCACCCACTGGTTACGCGGGTTGAGCCCCTTCACCGGCGTGCCGTCGGGCAGGTAGACCAGGCCCTCGCACTGGAAGCCCGGCATGTTCTCGTCGAAGCCGAGGTCGAGCACCGCCTCGACGGTCCGGCCCGCCCAGTCCTCCGGGACCGTGCCGGTCACCGTGAACCAGCTCGTGCCCCACGGCGCGCCCCACGCCGTGCCGACCGCGATCGGCTCGGCGGGCGCGGCCAGCCCTTCGGCGACGGGCACGGGCTCGCCCGGCGCGTGCCAGACGCGTACGTCCATCGGCACGGACTCGGGGTAGACGGCCGGACGCAGACGTTCGTCCAGCACGCGCTTGAGACGGGCTTCGACCAGTGTGCGGTCGTCATGCATCGGAGAGCTCCCTAGAGGTGGCGGGTCAACCCTTGATCGCGCCTTCCGCGACGCCCCTGAAGAAGAAGCGCTGGAGGGACGCGAACACGATCACGATCGGCAGGAAGGAGATCATCGTGCCCGCCGCGATGAGGCGGGGGTTGGCCGTGAACGTGCCGTTGAGGTACTGCAGGCCCACGGTCAGCGTGTAGTGGTCGGGGTCGTTGAGCACGATGAGTGGCCACAGGAAGTCGTCCCAAGCGCCGATGAACGCGAAGATCGTGATCACACTCAGCATGCCACGGACGTTCGGCAGCCCGATATGGCGCAACCGCTGCCATGCGGTCGCCCCGTCGATGATCGCGGCCTCGTCCATCTCGGGCGGGATCGAGCTGAAGGCGACCCGCATGAGCAGCACGTTCAGCATGCCGATCGCGCCGGGCAGCGCCACGCCGGGCAGCGTGTCGGCCAGGCCGAGGTCGCGGACGATCACGTACTTGGACACGATCGTCACCTCCTCCGGCAGCACCAGTGTGGCCAGGAACGCGCCCAGCAGCAGCTTGGCGCCCCGGAAGCGCAGCTTGGCCAGCGCGTAGCCGGCCAGCGTGGCGCCGACGGCGTTGCCGGTGACCACGATGGCCGCCACGACCACCGAGTTGGCGGCGTACGACCAGACCGGGATCGTGCGGGCGACCTCCACGAAGTTGTCCAGCGTGGGGTGCTCGGGCAGGAAGGCCGGCGTGCTGGTGTAGATGTCCTCGTCCAGGCTCTTCAGCGACGTGGACAGCTGCCACAGGAACGGCGAGACGGTGATCGCCAGCATCAGCAGGAGCAGCGCGTACCGCAGCGCCCGCTCCCCCGGCGAGATCGTGTTGAGCGAGCCCCCGCCCGCGAGGCGGCGCCGGTGGGCCGGGTCGGTGCGCGCCACCTCAGGCCGCCTTCCTGTCGAGCCGCAGCAGCAGGAGCATCGGGCCGATCGTGATCGCCAGCAGCACGAGGCTCAGCGCGGAGGCGTAGCCGAGATGGCCGGAGAAGCCGCGGCTGTACATCTGGATCAGCATGACCAGCGACATGTCGCGTCCGCCGGGGCCGCCGGTGCCGTTCGACAGCACGTACAGCTCTGAGAAGACGCGCAGCGCCGACACCGACACCAGGACCGAGACCAGCAGCATGGTGTTGCGCACGCCGGGGACGGTGACGCTCCAGAACCTGCGGATCGCGCTCGCGCCGTCCACGGCGGCCGCCTCGTGCAGCTCCCGCCGGACGTTCCCGAGCGCCGACAGGTAGATGATCATGTAGTAGCCGAGGCCCTTCCACACGGTCAGGCTGATCGCGCTGAACAGCAGCAGCCACCGGTCGGTCAGGAACGGCACCGGCGCGGCGACCACGCCCAGCCACTGCGCGAAGCCGTTGACCAGGCCCCGGTCGTCCAGCAGCCAGCCCCAGATCAGCGCCACCACCACGGCCGAGGCCACGACGGGCGTGTAGAAGGCGGTGCGGAAGAACATGATCCCGGGCAGCCGCTTCTCCACCAGGATCGCGATCAGCAGCGGCAGCATCGTCAGCAGCGGCAGGCAGACCAGCATGAACACGACGCTGTTGACCAGCGCGTCCACGAGCTGGTCGTCGTTCAGCACCCGTTCGGCGTTGGCCAGGCCGGTGAAATGCCCGCCGCCGAGCGGCTTGGCGTTCGTGAACGACAGCACGATCGTGTTGATCGAGGGCCAGACGTTGAACGCCACCAGCCAGACGGCGGCGGGCAGCACCAGCAGCCACGGCGTGAACCAGCGGCGGTGGGTCATCGGCCGCTCAGCTCGTGAGCAGTTCGTTGCACTTCGCCACCGACTTGTCCAGCGCCTCCTTGGAGCCGATCTCGCCGCTGATCGCCGCCGCGAACTGCTGCCTGATGTACTTGCTCATCGCCTCGGTCACCTCGTACGGCTGCAACACCTTGGCCTTGGCCAGCGAGGTGAACGCGGTGACCTTGGCGTCGCCGGAGTTCGTGCCGTCGCTCTTGCTGAAGAACGGGTCGGCCGACGACGCCTTGGTGCTGGGGAAGATGTTGACCAGGTGGGCGAAGGCGGCCTGGTTCTCGGCGTTGGTCACCCAGCGGGCCAGGGCGAGCGCGGCGGGCGGGTTCTTGGTCTTCGCGGAGACCGACAGGCCCTGGACGTACAGCGGGGGCACGTCCCAGACCGGCGAGGAGACCACCTTGGGCGCCAGCGTCGGGTTGTCGGTGGCCAGGCTGGTGATGTAGTTGCCCCCGCCGGTCGTCCAGGCGACCGTGCCCTCGTTGAACAGCTTGGCGTTGCCCGCGTAGGTGTCGGTCAGCACGTCGCGCGGCAGCAGGCCGTCCTTGAACGCCGCCCGGTAGCGGTCGAGCACGGCGACGGCCTCGGGGGTGTTGAAGACGAAGCTCTTGCCGTCGTCGGCGAGGATCTTGACGCCCGCCTGGGTGAGGTCACCCAGCTCGGGGCGGCGGCTCATCAGGTAGACCTTGCCGCCGGACTTCTCCTTGACCGTCCTGGCCTGCGCGATCAGCTCGTCCAGGGCCGCCGGCGGCTTGGCCGGGTCGAGGCCGTACTTCTTGAGCAGCTCGGAGTTCCAGTAGTTGACGTCGGTGTTGAGGTACCAGGGGTAGCCGTAGACGCCGTCGTGGCCGGAGAACCGGTACGCCTCGACGCCGCCGGGGACGTACTCGTCGGCCAGCTTGGCGTCGGCCCGGCCGACGTCGAGTAACAGCCCCTGCTTGACCAGGGGCAGCGCGAAGTCCGGCGGCAGGTTGGTGACGTCGGGCAGGGTGCCGCCGGCCGCCTGGCTCAGCACCTTCTCGGAGTAGCCGTCGGCCGGCTGGTCGAGCCATTCGACCTCGACGCCCGGGTACTTCTTCTCGAAGGCGTCGATGACGCCCTGGACGTAGTCGGTGAACTTGGGCTTCAGCGCCCACGTCTGGAGGCTCACCTTGCCCTTGACCTCGCCGGTCAGGCTCGCGCTCGGCACTGCCGGTCCTTGTCCCGAACCCTGCTCCGCGCCGCCGAGCCCGCAGCTCGTGGTGATCATCGTGGCGGCCACGGCCAGTCCTGCCCAGTACCTTCGCATGAAGCACTCCTTCTGGGAACTAAACCGCTCTAGTTGCGGGACTATCCACCGGGCTACACTGCGGTGTCAATAGATGAGACGAATCCGTGAGGAGCCAGCCGTGGGCCGACCGACGATCGCCGACATCGCCGAGAGGGTCGGGGTGTCGAAGGGCGCGGTGTCGTTCGCACTCAACGGCCGTCCCGGCGTCAGCGAGGCGACCAGGGCCCGCATCCTCCAGGCCGCCAAGGAGATGAACTGGCGGCCCCACAGCGCGGCCAGGGCGCTCGGCGGGTCCAGGGCCGAGGCCGTGGGGCTGGTCCTCGCCCGGCCGGCCAGCACGCTGGGCGTGGAGCCGTTCTTCGCCCAGCTCCTGTCGGGGCTGCAGGCCAGCCTGTCGGCCCAGTCGGTGGCCATGCACCTGCTGGTGGTCGAGGACGTCGAGGCCGAGATCGAGGTCTACCGCGAATGGGCCTCCGCGCACCGCGTGGACGGGTTCATCATGGTCGACCCGCAGGTCCGCGACCCGCGCATCGACGCCCTCCAGGAGCTGGAGGTGCCCGCCGTGGTGCTCGGCGGGCCGGGCGGCCACGGGTCGCTGTCGAGTGTGTGGGCCGACGACCGCGAGGCGATGCTCTCGGTGGTCGACTACCTGGCCGCGCTCGGCCACCGGCGCGTGGCGCACGTGGCCGGGCTGCCGCGCTTCCGCCACACGCAGCGGCGGATGCGCGCGCTGCGCGACTCCGTGCGCAGGCTCGGGCTGGTCGAGGCGGTGTCGGTGCCGACCGACTTCAGCGACGCCGAGGGCGCCGCCGCCACCAGGGCGCTGCTGTCGCGCGGGCGGCGGCCCACCGCGATCGTCTACGACAGCGACGTGATGGCGCTGGCCGGGCTCGGGGTGGCGGGCGAGATGGGGGTGCGCGTGCCGGACGAGCTGTCCATCGTGGCCTTCGACGACTCGGTGCTGACCCGGGTCACGCATCCGGCGATCACGTCGTTGTCGCGGGACACGTTCGCGCTGGGCGGGCAGGTGGCCGAGGTGCTGCTGGAGCTGATCGCCGACCCGGGGCGGCGGCGCGACCTCAAGACCGCCACGCCGCGCCTGGTCGTGCGCGAGAGCACCGCGCCGCCGTCCCGCGCCGCCTGACCGCCTTCCGGCCGGTTCCGGCGGGCCGCCGCGCCCTCCTGGGGGCGGTGTCTTGGCAAGCGGACTAAACCGATTTAGGGTTCGGGGAGTTCCGATCGACTCCTCGGAGGACGTGTGCCCTTCCCCTTGCGTTTCGGCGCCAACTACGTGCCCGCGGAGGGCTGGTTCTACAGCTGGCTCGACTTCTCGGCCGACGCCGCCCGCCGCGACCTGGCCGACCTGGCCGGGATCGGCCTCGACCACATCCGGATATTTCCGGTCTGGCCGTGGATTCAGCCCAATCGCTCGCTGATCCGGCAGCGCGGCATCGACGACGTGCTCGCCCTCATCGACATCGCCGCCGAGTTCGGCCTCGACGTCTGCGTCGACCTCCTCCAGGGCCACCTGTCCAGCTTCGACTTCCTGCCGTCCTGGGTGCTCACCTGGCACCGGCGCAGCCTGTTCACCGACCGGGACGTCCGCGACGGCCTGGCCGCGTACGTCGACCGGCTCACCCGCGAGGTCGCCACCCGCGGCAACGTGTTCGCCGTGACGCTGGGCAACGAGGTCGACAACCTCTTCCCGGCCAACGGCACCACGCCGGACGCGTCCTCGGCCTGGGCCGCCGAGCTGGTCGGCGTGGCCCGCGCCGCCGCCCCCCGCCTGCTCGCCCTCCACTCCCTCTACGACGCCACCTGGTACGACCCCGGCCACCCCTTCCACCCGGCCGACACCGTCGAGCTGGGCGACCTGACCACCGTGCACTCGTGGGTGTTCAACGGCGTGTCCGCCCTCGACGGCCCGCTCGGCCCCGCGACCGTCTCCCACGCCGACTACCTGGTCGAGCTGGCCGCCGCCACCAGCGCCGACCCGGACAGGCCGGTGTGGCTCCAGGAGGTCGGCGCGCCCGCCCCGGACGTGCCCGCCGCCGCCGCGCCCGCGTTCGTGCGCGGCATGCTCGACCTGGTCACCGCCAACCCGGCGCTCTACGGCGTCACCTGGTGGTGCTCCCACGACCTCGACCGCTCGCTGGCCGACTTCCCGGAACGCGAGTACGACCTCGGCCTGTTCACCGTCGACCACCGGATCAAGCCGGCCACTCGGGAGCTGGCCGCCGTGATCGCCGAGCACCGCCGCTCCGGCGGCGCCCGGCAGGGGGACGGCGGCGGCAGGCCCGCGCTCGTCTGCGAGTCCGACCTCGCGACCGAGCCCGGCCGGCGCGGCGAGGTCGCGCCGGGCAGCCCCTTCCACGCCGAGTGGGTACGGCTGCGCCGATCGGGGCCGGTGGCCATCGTCACCAAGGCCCGCAGCGCGGACGCCGCGCATCTCCAAGCTCGGGGGATCGACACCGTCCTGACCCAGGCATGAGACAAGGAGCTCAGATGCCACGCAGGCTGTTATCCACCTTGTGCGCGGCGGCCTCATTGGCCGCCGCGCTGGTCGCGGGCCCGGCCCAGGCCGCCGCGGCCCAGCCCGGCGACCAGCCGTACGCCTCCTACTGGTACCCGGACACCATCCTGTCGTGGGACCCGGCGACCGACCCCGACGCCCGCTTCAACCGTTCCCGGGTGCCGCTGCGGCCCAGGATCCAGGACCCGGCGCTGAAGGCCAACGCGAACGCCCGTGCCGGGGAGGGCCGCATCGCCTCGCTGGTGTCGTTCGGCCCGACCTCGAACAACCCGTCGCAGGGCTCGTCCGACCCGGCCTACTACGCCTTCGGCTACTGGCAGTACGTCGACACGCTGGTCTTCTGGGGCGGCTCGGCGGGCGAGGGCCTGATCCTGGCCCCCAACCCCACGGTCATCGACGCCGCCCACCGCAACGGCGTCAAGGTGTACGGGACGGTCTTCTTCCCGCCCACCGCCTACGGCGGCCAGATCCAGTGGGTGCGCGACTTCGTCCGGAAGTCCGGTTCCTCGTACGTGGTGGCCGACAAGCTCGTCCAGGTGGCCCAGCACTACGGGTTCGACGGCTGGTTCGTCAACCAGGAGACCGCCGGCGGCGACGCGGCCCTGGCGACCGAGCTGCGCTCGCTGATGAAGTACGCCAGGGCCAAGGGCCCGGTCGAGTTCATGTGGTACGACGCCATGACCGAGAGCGGCTCGGTCGCCTGGCAGAACGCCCTGACCACCGCCAACGACGCCTTCCTGGCCGATCCGGCCAAGGTCTCCGACTCGATGTTCCTGAACTTCGGCTGGTCGGCGAGCGGTCTGGCCTCCTCCCGCGACCGGGCCGGCTCGCTGGGCCGCAGCGGGTACGAGCTGTACTCCGGCATCGACACCGAGGCGAACGGCTACGGGACGGGCGTGTCCTGGGACGCGCTGTTCCCCGCCGGACGGCCGCACGTCACCTCGCTCGGCCTCTACCGCCCGGAATGGACGTGGAAGTCCTCCTCCGGCCGCGACGACTTCCGCACCAAGGACGCCCGCTACTGGGTGGGCGCGAACGGCGACCCGTCGAACACCTCGACGTCCTCCTCGTGGAAGGGCCTGGCCACGTACGTCGCGGAGTCCAGCGCGGTCACCGCGAAGCCCTTCGTGACCGGGTTCAACGCGGGACAGGGCGACTTCTACAACGTCGGCGGCGTCCGGGTGCGGACCGGCGGCTGGAACAACCTCTCGCTCCAGGACGTGCCGCCCACCTACCAGTGGCTGGTCTCGTCCGCCGGGACCAGGCTCACGCCCTCGATCGACTTCGGCGACGCCTACGAGGGCGGCTCCTCGCTGCGTCTGCGCGGCCGTCTGGACTCGGTCAACACCGTCCGGCTCTACCAGACGAAGCTGCCGGTGGCCGCCGACACCAAGCTCTCGGTCGTGTTCAAGGCTCCGGCGGCGGGCGCGACGAACCTGCGGGCGGCCGTCGCCTTCACCGACGCGCCCACCACGTTCACCACGTTCGACCTCGGCTCGGCGGCGGGCACCGGCTGGGAGCGCAGGACGCTCGACCTGTCCGCCCACGCCGGGAAGACGATCGCCCAGCTCGGCCTCCAGGCCGCCGGGAGCAACGACGCCTACGACATCCGCGTCGGCCAGCTCTCTGTCTACGACGGCGCGGTGGACGTTCCCGCCGCCCCCACCGGCGTGAGCGTGCTCGGCGTCACCGACGTGTCGGCCGGCCGCAAGTCGCTCCGCCTGTCCTGGTCGGGCTCCGGCCAGGCCCACCACTACGACGTCTACCGGCGCAACCCCGACGGGACGCGCACCTACCTGGGCGGCACCCCGAACGACGCCTACTTCGTCCCGCAGCTCGACCGGGTGGGCACGGAGACCTCGACCACGATCGACGTCGAGGCGGTCTCCCCCGAGTACGGCCGCTCCCCCGCCGCCTCCACCACGGTCACCTGGGGGGGCGACCCCGGCGAGAGCAACCTGGCGCTCGGCCGGCCCGCCACCGCCTCCGGCCAGTGCAACGCGGACGAGGGCCCGGCCAAGGCCGTCAACGGCAGCGTGTCCGGCGGGAACGCCGACAAGTGGTGCGCCCTGACCAGCACGAAGTGGCTGGAGGTGGACCTCGGCTCGGCGAAGCAGCTCACCCGGTTCGTGGTCAGGCACGCCCAGGCCGGCGGCGAGCAGGCGAGCTGGAACACCCGTGACTTCACCGTCCAGGTGCGCTCGTCCGCCTCGGACCCGTGGACCACGGCGGTCACGGTCACCGGCAACACCGCCGGGACCAGCACGCACCCGGTCACCACGACCGCCCGGTACGTGCGGCTGAACATCACCAAGCCCGCGCAGGACTCCGACCCCGCGGCCCGGATCTACGAGTTCGAGGTCTGGGGCTCCTGACGGGGGGCGAGGTGCCGGCCCGCCTGCCCGGGCCGGCACCTCAATCCGCCGTGCGCAGCGGGAAGTGGCAGGCCACCTGATGGGCGCCGCCCGCCAGCGGCGGTTCGGTCTCGCAGATCTCCTGGGCGAGCGGGCAGCGCGTCCTGAACCGGCATCCCGTGGGCGGGTTCTGCGCGCTGGGCAGCTCGCCCTTGATCGCCACGCTCTCGCGCGGTGCCACGCCGGGCTCGGCGGACGGCACGGCCTCGATCAGCGCCTGCGTGTACGGGTGCCGGGCGGCTCTGACGACGTCGCGAGCGGGCCCGACCTCGACGAGCTTGCCCAGGTACATGACGCCGATCCGGTCCGACATGTAGTCCACGACGGACAGGTCGTGGCTGATGAACACGTACGACAGGCCCAGCTCGCGCTGGAGGTCGCGCATGAGGTTGAGCACCTGGGCCTGGATGGAGACGTCGAGCGCGCTGACGGGCTCGTCGCACACGATCAGCCGCGGCTCCAGGGCCAGCGACCTGGCCAGCCCGATGCGCTGGAGCTGGCCGCCGGAGAACTCGTGCGGGTACCGGTCGAGCACCCGTCGCGGCAGGCCCACCTGATCCAGCAGGGTGCCGATGCGGGAGCGGCGGCCGGCCCGGTCGCCGGCCTGCTGGATCTCCAGGGGTTCGGACAGGATGGAGTCGATGCGCATGCGCGGGTTCATCGCCGCGTAGCTGTCCTGGAACATGAGCTGGACCCGCCGGTGCATGCGGCGGCGGGCGCGCCGGTCGAGCGTGGCGATGTCGGCGCCGTCCACCACGATCTGCCCGGAGGTCGGCTCCTCCAGGCCGACGATCAGCCGGCCCACGGTCGACTTGCCGCAGCCCGACTCGCCCACGAGCCCGAACGTCTCGCCGGGGCGCACGTCGAAGCCGACCCCGGCGACGGCGCTCACCTGCGGCGCCTTGCGGCCCAGCGACCCCGTGCCGTCGTAGTTCTTGACCAGCTCGCGGACGGACAGGATCGGCGCGACCTCGTCCTGCGGCCCGGCCCGGCCGGGCACCGGCGCGGCGACCTCGGCGCGCGCCCGCGGCTGGAGCACCGGGTGCAGGCAGGCGTGCTGGTGCTCGTCGCCGGACAGGGTCACATCGGTGGTGCGGCACTCCTCGGTCGCGAACCGGCAGCGGGGTGCGAACCGGCAGCCGGTCATCGGCCGGGACAGGTCCGGCGGCAGGCCGGGGATGCTGTAGAGCGCGCCGCCCTCGTGGCCGGCCGCGCCGGGCAGCGACTCCATGAGCGCCTCGGTGTAGCGGTGGCGCGGCTGCCGGAACAGCTCGGCGGTGCTCGCGGCCTCGACCACGCGGCCGGCGTACATGACGGCGACGCGGTCGGCGCGGCTGGCGATCACGCCCAGGTCGTGGGTGACCAGGACGACCGCCATCTGGAACTCCTCGCGCAGGTCGTCGATGAGCTCGAGGATCTGGCGCTGGGTGGTGACGTCGAGCGCGGTGGTCGGCTCGTCGGCGATGAGCAGCCGGGGCGAGCAGACCAGGGCCATGGCGATGACCACGCGCTGGCGCATGCCGCCGGAGAGCTGGTGCGGGTAGGCGTCGGCGATCTTGTCGGGACGCGGCATGCCGACCCGCCGCAGGATCTCGATCGCCCGCTCGCGCGCCTCCGCCTTGCCGACGCCCTGGTGGACCCGGAGCGGCTCGGCGACCTGGGCGCCGATGCGCATGGTGGGGTTGAGCGAGGTGAGCGGGTCCTGGAACACCATGCCCATCTCGACGCCGCGGATCCTGCGCATCTCGGCGGGCGGCAGGGACAGCAGGTCGCGGCCCTCGAACAGGATCTCGCCGCCGACGACGTGGCCGCCGGACGGCAGCAGGCCCATGATCGACAGTGCGGTCATGGTCTTGCCGCTGCCCGACTCGCCCACGATGCCGAGCGTCTCGCCCTGCCGCACCTCCAGGTTGACGTGGTCGAGGGCGTGCACGACGCCCTGACGCAGCGGGATGTCGGTGCTGACGTCGCGCAGGCGCAGCAAAGGGGTCATGTTCCGTTCCTCCTAGCGCCGCCGGAGGCGGACCTCGAAGACGTCCCTCAGCCCGTCGCCGATGAAGTTGAAGGCGAGGACGATGAGGATGATGGCGATCCCGGGCGGGTACAGCAGCCACCAGTAGCCGCTGTAGGTGTTGGCGAGGCCGTCGGAGAGCATCCCGCCCCAGTTCGCCGCGGGTGGCGGCACGCCTAGGCCGAGGAAGGACAGGTAGGCGACGTACAGGATGGCGTCGGCGACCTGGAAGGTGGCGTTGACGATCACGGTCCCGATGGCGTTGGGGATGATGTGCCGCCGTACGGCCCTGCCGCCGGTGCCGCCCATCGACCGCATGGCCTGGACGTACTCGCGCGAGCGCAGGGTCAGCGCCTCGCCGCGGACCAGCCGGGCCGGGCCCAGCCAGGCGAAGGCGCCGATGATGAGGATGAGCATCGGCACGGTCGGCGTGACGATGGTCGCCATCAGCATGAACAGGAACAGCGAGGGGATCGACATCATCGCGTCGACGACCCGCATCATGGCCGCGTCCACCCAGCCGCTGGTGAAGCCGGCGATGGCGCCCCAGATCGTGCCGACGACCGTGGCCAGCACGCCGGCGGCCAGCCCGACGACGATGGACGTCTGCCCGCCGAGCAGCAGGCGGCCGAGCTGGTCGTAGCCGACGCCGTCGGTGCCCAGCGGGTGCCCGGGGGTGCCGGGGGCCAGGTAGACCGAGGCGAGGTCGGTGTGCACCTGGTCGGTCCGGTAGAACAGCGGCCCGAGGAAGCACAGGCCGCCCAGCACGACGAAGATGACCAGGCCCACCAGGGCGAGGCGGTTCTCGGCGAAGACGGTCAGTGCCTGGCGCCACTGGCCGCGTACGGGTGCCTCGTCGGCGGGGACCGGCGTGCCGGCCGCCTCGGCGGGTGCGGTCATGAGCGGGCCGCCGTCCTGAGCCGTACGCGGGGGTCCACGGCGGCGTACAGCAGGTCGGCGAGCAAAGCGCCGAGCACGGTCGCGACCGCGATGATCAGGGTGACGCCGAACAGGATCGGGAAGTCCCGCTTCAGCGCCGCCTGCCAGAAGAGCTGGCCCATGCCCGGGTAGTTGAACAGGGCCTCGACGACCAGGGCGCCGCTGAACAGCGCGGGCAGGTACATCCCGAGCAGCGTGATGACCGGGAACAGGCCGTTGCGCAGCGTGTGCCGGGCGACGACGCGCGCCTCCGACAGGCCCTTGCTGCGGGCGGTGCGCACGTAGTTCTCGTTGAGGTTGTCGACCATCGAGGAGCGCACGTACCGCGAGTAGACGGCGACGGTCACGATGGCGAGCGTGATGGTGGGCAGGACGAGCCCGGCCGGATCGGCGAGCACCTCGCCCAGGGTGAACCCCTGCGAGGCCTCCGGCGGCAGGATCGGCCACACCTGGGAGAAGAGAATGATCATCATGAGACCCATGAAGAAGATCGGCGTGGCGTAGGCCAGCAGCGACAGGGTGGTGATCGTGTAGTCGGGCCACCTGTTGCGCCGCATCGCCTGGACGACGCCGAGCGGGATGGCGACGACGACGGCCAGCATCGTCGAGAACAGCGACAGCACCATGGTCTTGGGCAGCCGCTGGCCGATGGCCTCGGCCACCGACTGGTTGAGCTGGAAGGAGTAGCCGAGGTCGCCGCGCAGGAGGCGGCCGACGAACATGACGTACTGCTGGATCCAGGGGCGGTCGTAGCCCATCTCGTGGTCGAACGCCGCGAGCTGCGCCAGCGTCGCGTCCTTGCCCAGGGTGGCCCGCGCCGCGCCGCCCGGCAGGAGATGCAGGATGACGAACGTGATCATCGTGACCAGCACGACGATGATCAGGGCCTGGCCCAAGCGGGTGATCAGATACCGGGCCACGCGTGGACCCTCCTTGCTCCGGGGACCCCGGCGGCCCCCGCACGGGCCGCCGGAGTGGGGGACTGTCTCAGCTCTTCCAGGACCAGTCCTGGAAGAACATGTTGTTCATCGGGTCCTGCGTCACGCCCTGGAGCCCGGAACGGTACGCCGAGATCTGGTAGACGGGGTTCGGCATCCACAACACCGGCAGGTCCTGGGCCAGACGGTCGTTGTACGCCTTCAGCGTCGCCTCGTCGTCGGAGAACTGGGTGGCCTCGATGAGCTTGTCGGACTCGGCGTCGCTGTAGCTGCCCAGGTTGACCGGGGCGCCGGTGGCGAACAGCCGCTCGCCGCTGGGGAAGGCCGGGTAGTACCAGCTGCCCTGCGAGCCGAAGTACGACATGTCCCACGAGCACTCGGAGTCGGAGGACTTGCAGGCCGGGGTGACCGCGACCGAGTCCGGCACCTCCTTGATGGTGAGCTGGATGCCCAGCTTGGCCATCTGCGACTTGATCTCGGCGAACATCTTGGTCGTCGCGGAGAAGCCGGTCTGGCTGGTGACGGTGAAGGCCAGCTTCGCACCGGACTCGATGCCCTCACCGCACTGGTCGGCGCCGGCGCCCGGCTTCTGGCAGGTCGTCTGGCCGTCGGGGGTCACCTGCCAGCCGTGGCTCTCCAGGAGCTGCTTGGCCTTGGCCGGGTCGAAGGGGTAGGCGCAGCCTTCGCTGGACCCGTTCGTGCCGGGCTTGGCCGGGACGGGACCGCAGGTCGGGGCGGCCATGCCGGACCAGATGGCCTTGCTGATGGTCGGCTGGTCGATGAGCGACTGCAGGGCCTGGCGCAGGTAGAGCTGCTTGAACAGGGGGCCCGAGGCGGGGTTGTTGAAGTTCAGCTGGAGGTAGGTGATGGACCAGCCGTACCAGGGGGCGATCTGGTAGCCCTTCGACTCCAGGTACTTCTGCTGCGACAGGTTGGCCGGCGGCACGTAGCCGTAGTCGATCTGACCGGCGCGCAGCACGTTGAACTCGGAGTCGTCGCTGGTGAAGGGGCGCAGCGTCACCGACTTGAGCTTCGGCTTGTCGGAGCCGGAGTAGTTCGGGCGCGCGGTGAGGACGACCTCGCCGTTCGGCACGTACTTCTCCAGCTTCCACGGGCCGCTGTTGACCTGCCACAGCTCGTTGGTCGCGTACGTCTTGGGGTCCTTCGACGCGGCGGTGAGGAAGTCGAAGACCTTCCTGGCGCCCTCGGGCGTGGTGTCGAGGTCGCTCACCTTGCCCGTCGCCGAGTCCTTGTCCCAGACGTGCTGGGGCAGCGGCACGATGCGGTTGAGCTGGTTGCCGACGAACCACCCGGTGTTGTACGTCTTCGTGGTCGTCAGGGAGAAGGTCTTGTCGTCCTTCACCTTGAACTCGGCGATGTTGTCCGGGAAGCCGCCTTCGCGGTAGGACGCCCACTTGTCCTTGTTCGCGGTGACGAGGTTCCACCAGAACTGGATGTCACGGGTGGTGACGGGCTTGCCGTCGGACCACGTGTTGTCCTTCAGGGTGATCGTCAGCGTCTTGCCGCCGTCGCTCACCTCGGGCGGTCCGGCCATCGAGCGCTCGGGGTCGATGTTGTACTTCGCCGAACCGTCCAGCAGGTACTCGTACACGTGACGGTACTGGGCGGAGCCGAAGATGACGTTCTCGCCCTGGGTGAAGCCGGGCGCCGAAATCGGCAGGATCCAGTTCGGGGTCCTGAGGGCGACGGTCACGCCGTCCTTGGTCTGGCCCCCGCTCTGGGCGCCCTTCTGCGCGCCGCCGGCGGACCCGCTGCACGCGGTCAGCGCCAGCCCGATGGCCAGCACGCCCGTCAGGGCGCCGGTGCCGCGGAGCCCGCGCCGGTGGAATCTGCTCCCCATGGGATCTCCTCGGTTGACGTCGCACGGCGCCCTGCGCTTTCCGGAGGGCCTGGTGCGTTCAATGCGGAGAATGTATAGATGGTCCCGTATGAAGTCAACGGAAGTAACACACTTTGTTCGCTTACTTCTTTCAGGTTAGAGTCGAAGTCGCCGGTGCCTCATGATGGGGCTCTGTTGCGACGACGGGCCTGCCGGGAGACCGGCCTGAAGAAGGAGCGGCATGCCGGAGCCATCGAGTCCCGCCAACCTGCGTGAGCAGGCGCTCGACCTCTTGGCCAGCGGTGCGGCGACATCGCGCGCCGACCTGGTCGAGACTCTCCAGGTGGCTCCGTCCACGGTCTCCAGCGTGGTCCGGCGGCTGCTGGAGGAGGGCGCCATCCTGGAGGAGGGCGTGGGCCGCTCCACCGGCGGGCGACGGCCGCGCATCCTGCGCCTGCGCGACGTCCAGGGCGCGTTCGCGGTGTCCGAGCTGGGCGCCCAGCACGCGCGCGTCGGGCTGTGCTCGCCCGACGGCCGGCTGCTGGCCGTACGGGAGATCGCCACCGACATAGCGGACGGGCCCGGCCAGGTCTTCGACGCCATCGGGCAGGCGTACGAGCAGCTCAGCACGGCCAAGGCCCCCGGTCAGCCGCTGCTCGGCATCGGCGTCGCGCTGCCCGGCCCGGTCGAGTACCCGCACGGCCGGCTGATCGGCCCGGCCCGGATGCCCGGCTGGAGCGGCTTCGACGCCCAGACCCACCTCAGGGAGCGCTTCGGCGTGCCCGCGGTCGTCGACAACGACGCCAAGGCCGCCGCCATCGGCGAGTACGTCGGCCGGGGCCGCGACCCCGGGGACATGATCTACGTCAAGGCCGGCACCGGCATCGGCGGCTGCCTGGTCAGCGGCGGCCAGATCTACCGCGGCGGCCGCGGCCTCAGCGGCGACGTCACGCACGTCCGGGTGGCCGACAGCGGCGAGCGCGAGTGTTCCTGCGGCAGCCGCGGCTGCCTGGAGACGGTGGCCAGCGGCGCCGCCCTGGTCCGCCAGCTCCAGGACCGGGGCCTGCGGGTCAGCACGCCGCGCGACGTCATCGCCGCCACCGTCGACGCCGAGCCGTCCGTCGTGACCCTGGTCCGCCACGCCGGCGGCCTGCTCGGGGTCGCCCTGTCCGGCCTGGTGAACTTCCTCAACCCCGACGCCGTCGTCATCGGCGGCGCCCTGTCCAGCCTCGACGTCTACGTGGCCGCCGCCCGGAGCATGCTCTACAAGCGCTGCCTGCCGTCCATGACCCAGTCACTCTCCATCGAGGCCAGCGCCGCCGGCCCGGACGCGGCCCTGATCGGCCTCGGGCATCTCGTGCGCGCCTCGGCCGACGTCCGTCCCTCCTAGGCAAGGAGTCCCCGCCCGTGTCCCGTCCCCTCCGCGTCGCCGTCGGCGGCGTGCACATCGAGTCCAGCACCTTCTCCCCGCACCTGAGCACCGCCGCCGACTTCGAGGTCACCCGCGGTGACGCCCTGCTCGCGCGGTACGGCTGGCTCGCCGAGCCGTGGGCGGCCGACGTCGAGTGGATCCCGCTCGTCCACGCCCGCGCCCTGCCCGGCGGGGCCGTGGCCAGGGAGACGTACGACGCCTGGGCCGCGGAGATCGCCGCCGGCTTGGCCTCGGCCGGCCCGGTGGACGGCGTCCTGCTCGACATCCACGGCGCGATGAGCGTGGTCGGGCTGGAGGACGCCGAGGGCGACCTGATCACGGTGGTCCGTTCGGTGACCGGCGGGGGGCCGTTCGTCTCGGCGGCCATGGACCTGCACGGCAACGTCTCCCACCGCTTCTTCGACGGCTGCGACCTGCTCACCTGCTACCGCACCGCCCCGCACGTGGACGTCTGGGAGACCCGCGAGCGCGCGGCGCGCAACCTGGTGGAGGCTCTGCGCCGCGGGCAGCGTCCGCACAAGGCCCTCGTGCACGTGCCGATCCTGCTGCCCGGCGAGATGACCAGCACGCGCGTCGAGCCCGCCAAGGGCCTCTACGCCCGCGTCCCCGAGATCGAGGCCAGGGACGGCGTCATCGACGCGGCCATCTGGATCGGCTTCGCCTGGGCCGACGAGCCCCGCTGCCGCGGCGCGGTCGTCGCCACCGGCACCGACGCCGCCGCCACCGCCGAGGCCGCCCGCGAGCTGGGCGAGCACTTCTGGGCGGCGCGCGACGCGTTCACCTTCGTCGCGCCCACCGGTTCCATGGACGAATGCCTCGACCAGGCGCTGACCGCGGTCAAGGACCCGGCCCGGCGCCCGTTCTTCATCAGCGACTCGGGCGACAACCCGGGCGCGGGCGGCGCCGACGACGTCACCTTCGCCCTCGAACGCATGCTGGCCCGTCCCGAGATCGCCGGCGGCTCGGTCCGCGCGGTCTACGCCTCGCTGGTCGACCCCGAGGCCGTGGCCCAGGTCGCCGGCCTCGCGCCCGGCTCGCCGGTCGCCCTGCGCGTCGGCGGCCGGATCGACGCCCGCGAGCCGGGGCCGCTGCCGATCGAAGGCGTGCTGGAGGCGGTCGCCGACGACCCCGACGGCGGGCTGTGCGTCAGCGTGCGGGTGGGCGGTCTGAGCGTGTTCGTCACCTCGCGCCGCATGCAGTACCGCGAGCTGGCCTCCTACGCCCGTCTGGGCGTCTCGGTGGACGAGGTGGACCTGGTGACGGTCAAGATCGGCTACCTTGAGCCCGAGCTGTTCGACGCGGCGGGCGACTGGCTGCTGGCCCTGACGCCCGGTGGTGTCGACCAGGACCTGCAGCGCCTGCCGTACGAGCGGCTGGCCCGGCCGGTCTTCCCCCTCGACCGCGACTTCGACGCCGATCTCACCGTGATCACCGCACGTTAGCCCCCCGACGGACGAGCCCCCGCCGCCCGGGCAGAAGGGCGGCGGGTGAGGGTGCCGGGGCTCGGACCTGAGCCTGGCGGGGGCTTGCACCCGGTGGCCCGGCAAGGGCTTCGGACCTGGGCCTGGTGAGGGCTTGGAGGGGGCTCCCAGTCGGCTCCAAGCCAGGAACAAGAGGGCTAACTCATCATTCCGCCTGTGAGCGGATATTTCAGGAAAAGGCTGATGAGGGTCGCCGCGGGTGCGGCGGTCGTCGCGGCGGTCATGCTGCCGGCGCTGCCCGCGGCCGCCGACGACTCCCCCGACGAGCGGCCCGACGTCCCGGTCGGCACCTGGCTGGCGGCGCGTACGCAGCCCGCGGTGCAGCTGACCAGCTTCACCTACACGGCGACGGTGTCCGTCCCGTCCAACACGATCAACGAGGCGGCCTACAACCAGATCGTCCAGGAAGCCGTCACCGCCGTGCAGTCCGGCAAGATCTCCTCGGACGAGCGCAGCATCGGCAAGTGGGTCTTCCAGCAGATCGCGGCCAACGTGGACACCTACGTGTCCGCGACCACCCCGATGCGTACGGTCGAGGCCGAGGTCGGCGGCATGTGCACCGGCTGGTGGGTCACCCCCGACGGGTACATGGTCACCGGGGCGCACTGCGTCCAGATCGGCGACACCGAGCTCAGCCAGCTCTTCGCGCAGCAGGCGCTGGCCAAGTTCAACAAGAAGGACGCCAAGGAGATCATCAGCGGCCTGGGCGACCTCAAGAACGACGAGGAGATCGTCAAGCTCGCCCAGCAGATCTACGTCACGTTCAACTCGACCCACATGCAGCTCGGCAACCTCAAGCAGAGCCTGTCGGTCATGCAGAGCCTGCCGGGCGGCGGCGTCGACAAGACGGCCAAGGCGGTCCCGGCCGAGCTGGTGTCGGTGGGCGAGAGCTACCCCGGCAAGGACTTCGCACTGCTCAAGGTGAACGGCCAGCAGAACCTGCCGACCGTGCCGCTCGGCGACGACGCCGACGTCCGCACCGGTGACACCCTCTACATCAGCGGCTTCCCCGGCCTGGTCACCAACACACCGTTCTTCAGCCTGGAGTCGAAGCTGGAGCCGGCCCTGACCGAGGGCCCGTACAACGCCAAGCGCACCACGCAGACCGGCGTGCCGTACATCCAGACGCAGGCGCCGTCCTACCACGGCAACTCCGGCGGCCCGGTGTTCAGCAAGGACGGCAAGGTCATCGGCATGCTGATCGCGGGCACGGTCAGCGAGGGCGGCGAGGCGTCGGAGAGCGAGAGCTTCGTCCTGCCGGTGGGCATCATCAAGGAGAAGCTCGGCGAGAAGAACGTCAAGCCCGCCCAGGCCGTCACGACGACCCGGTACAACGAGGCGCTCAACGACTTCTTCCGGCGCTACTACTCCGCCGCGCTGCCGAAGTTCCGCGAGGTCCAGGCGCTGTTCCCGAACCACCCGTACGTGGCCAAGTACATCAGCGACTCCCAGCAGGCGATCTCCGCGGGCAAGGACGAGACGCCCAAGCCGATCCTGATGTGGGTGCTGATCGGCGGCGGCGTGCTGCTCCTCCTCGTGCTCGTCGCGGTCCTGGTCAAGGTGCTGCGCGGGCGGCGGCGGTCCCAGCCGGGCGTCATCTCGCCCCAGCCCGGGTACGGCGCGGTGCCGCCGCCCCCGTGGCAGCAGCTTCCCGCGGCCCAGGCCCAGCTCTCGCCGCCGGTCCAGCCGATGTACCCGGCCCAGGGCCAGTACGGCCACAACGGCTCCGACGGCCACGGCGGGTACGGCCCCGGCGGGTACGCCGCGGGCGGTCACGCCGCGAGCCCGTACGGATCGGCGCCGGACGACCGGTTCCAGCAGCCCCCTCACCAGCAGGCCGGCGGCGACCAGACCAGGTCCGTCCGCTACGGCCAGTTCGCCCCGCCCTCGGACCCCAGGTCCGGGCAGGTCGCGGACCTGGAACGGCAGATCGCCGACCTCCAGCGCCGGCTCGGCGACCAGCCCCCGAACTCCTGACGGGCCCGCGTGAGCCAGGTCCCGCCAGACACGTCAGGATGCGCGGCCCCGGAACCCCATGACGGGTTCCGGGGCCGCGACATGCGCCCGTCCGATCCGGCCCGCCACGCCCCCCGCGGCCTACGATGACCTCGTGGACGTGCTGAGCAGCCGCGTGCTCCTGCGGCCGAGCGACCCCGGACGCACCCGCCGCTTCTACGCCGAGACCCTCGGCCTGGCGGTCTACCGCGAGTTCGGCCCCGACGACGATCCGGGCGTGGTCTTCTTCCTCGGCCAGGGCTTCCTTGAGGTCGCCGGGCGTTCCGACGGCCCCGCGACCGGCGACACGCTGTCGATCTGGTTGCAGGTGCGCGACGTCGGGCGCGAGGAGGAGCGCCTGCGGCAGGCGGGCGTCACGGTGCTGCGCGAGCCACGGCTGGAGCCGTGGGGCCTGGTCGAGATGTGGATCGCCGACCCCGACGGCCATCGCATCGTCCTGGTGGAGGTGCCGCCCGGCCATCCGCTGCGCCGCGACCCGCGGTGAAGGCCCCCGCATTTGCGTCATGCGCGATGGGTGTGCTAGCGTTAGCTGCGTTGCAGTTGTGGTACCCATAAAAGACTTTGTGCGCACCTGAAAGGGCTGGATCTTCAGGTGCGTTTTTGTTTTCCGGTCATCTCCGGGATGGGCTCAACGCGGCGACACGGGGGTCCGCGCGGTGCGGATTCCGTCTCTGCACATCTGAAGGAGATCCGATATGGCAACCGGTACCGTGAAGTGGTTCAACTCCGAAAAGGGCTTCGGCTTCATCGCCCAGGACGGCGGCGGCGCCGACGTCTTCGCCCACTACTCCAACATCGTCTCCAACGGTGGCTACCGTGAGCTGACCGAGGGCCAGAAGGTGGCCTTCGACGTCGTGCAGGGCCAGAAGGGCCCGCAGGCCGAGAACATCGTTCCCGCCTGACCCACGCAGCCCGCGTCTGGGCCCGCACCTCTCCGGGGTGCGGGCCCAGACCGCTTTCAGGGGCATTTATCGGGTATGGACCGAGCAGCTCCGTACGGTTATGTTGCGAGGGCGTCAGGCAAGTTGTCAGACTTCGTCTGAGAGGACCCTCGTATGTGCGGCATCGCCGGATGGGTGGACTTCGACCGCGACCTGACCAGCGAACGGGCCACCGCCCTCGCCATGACCGAGACCATGAGTTGCCGGGGCCCCGACGACCAGGGGCTCCATCTCGAACCCCACGCCGCGCTCGGCAACCGCCGGCTCGCCGTCATCGACGTCGAGGGCGGCCACATGCCGATCGAGGCCGAGGGCCTGGCCGTCATCACCTACAGCGGCGAGGTCTACAACTTCCGGGAGCTGCGCGAGGAGCTGGCCGCCAAGGGCCACCGCTTCCGCACCAGGAGCGACACCGAGGTCGTGCTGCGCGGCTACCTGGAATGGGGAGAGGACGTCGCCGACCGGATCAACGGCATGTACGCCTTCGCCGTCTGGGACGAGCGCGAGCAGGAGCTCGTCCTGATCCGCGACCGCATGGGCATCAAGCCCCTCTTCTACTACCCGCTGCCCAACGGCGTGCTGTTCGGCTCCGAGCCCAAGGCGATCCTGGCCAACCCGCTGGCGCCGCCCGTGGTGAACCTCGACGGCCTGCGGCAGTTGCTCAGCCTGGCCAGCCTCCGGCAGCGGTCGGTCTACCAGGGCCTGTTCGAGCTGCCGCCCGGCCATCTGCTGCGCGTGGGCAGGCAGGGCGCGCGGCTGCGCCGCTACTGGTCGCTGGAGGGCCACGAGCACACCGACGACCTGGACACGACCGTCCGCACGGTGCGCGAGCTGCTCGACGACATCATCGGCCGGCAACTGATCTCCGACGTGCCGATCTGCACGCTGCTCTCCGGCGGCCTCGACTCCAGCGTCGTCACCGCGCTGGCCAGGACGCACGGCCCGATCCGCTCCTTCGCCGTCGACTACGCCGGTTACGCCGAGCACTTCCGGCCCGACGAGTTCCGCGGCGACCCCGACCGGCCGTTCGTGCGGATGCTGGCCGAGCACGTCGGTTCCGAGCACACCGACATCGTCCTCGGGCCGGCGGAGCTGGCCGATCCGAAGCTGCGGGCCTCGGTCGTACGGGCCTGGGACGCGCCGAGCTTCATGGGCGACATGAACTCCTCCCTCTACATGCTGTTCCGCGCCATCCGCGAGCATTCGACCGTGGCGTTGTCAGGCGAGTCCGCCGACGAGATCTTCGGCGGGTACGCCTGGTTCCACCTGCCGCAGACGGTCGAGGCCGACACCTTCCCCTGGCTGGCGATGGCGATGCGCGAGCAGCAGCCGTCCGACATGCTCGACAAGTCGCTGATCCGGCAGCTCGACCTGGACGCCTACACGGCCGACGCCTACCGTACGGCGCTGGCCGAGGTGCCCCACGTACCCGGTCAGGACGCCCGCGAGCGGCGCATGCGCGAGATCTGCTACCTGCACCTGACCCGCTTCCTGCCCTTCCTGCTCGACCGCAAGGACCGGATGAGCATGGCCGTCGGGCTGGAGGTGCGCGTGCCGTTCTGCGACCACCGGCTGGTCGACTACGTGTTCAACACGCCCTGGTCGATGAAGACGTTCGACGGCAGGGAGAAGAGCCTGCTGCGGGCGGCCGGGGCCGACCTGCTGCCCGAGCCGATCCTGCGCCGGGTCAAGGCGCCGTACCCGGTGACCCAGGACGTGGGCTACGAGCAGGCGCTCCGCGCGGCGCTGCGCGAGCTGGCCGCCGACAAGGACGCTCCGGTGCTGCGGCTGCTCGACCCCGACGCCGTCCGGGAGGCCGCCTCGGCGCCGCCCGAGAAGGTGACGACCACGATGAGCAGGTACAGCCTGGAGCTGGCGCTCGACCTGAACGTCTGGCTGACCGCCTATGGCGTGCGCCTGGAGTTGTAGCGGGCAGACTGGGCGGATGACGTCCAGTGATCATTTGCCGGCCACGCCGTTCGAGGAACAGCTGTGGGCGGCCCGCCAGGACGGGCAGGACGCCCTGTGCCTGGGCCTGCTCCGCGACGCCGACCTGGCGTTGCCGATCACCGCCGCCGCGGCGGCCGGTACCGAGCCGCCCGCCTGGGCGACGGCCACGGACTCCGGCCGCACCTGGGTGGTGGCCTTCACCTCGGTCGAGGCGATGATCACCGCGACCGGCGGCGCCGCCACCCACTGCCGGGTCGTCTCGCCCGCAGAGCTGGCGGCCGGCTGGCCCGACCCGCGATGGGGGCTGGCGGTCAATCCGGGGCTGGGGGCGGCGTTCCTGCTGGAGCCGGGGACGCTGGCCAGGCTGGCGGTGCCCACGCTCGTCCAGGACCTGCTGCTCGCGCCCGACTCGGGGGTGCCGGTGGTGCAGAAGCTGCTGTCCCCGTCCGACATCGGGGACCTCCTGGCGACGGGCGAGCCGCGCGTCTCCGGCTACTGCCACCACGCCCTCGACGTCTCCCACATCGCCACGCCCGCCGTGCTGGCCGACGCCCTGAAGCAGCCGGAGATGCTGACCGAGAGCGGCTCGCTGAACATCCTGCGCTGGCGTCCCGTCGGCCTCGACCTCTACCGCACTCCGTACGGCGGGCGCGACGAGGAGGGCCGGGTCGCGGTGGCCGGCTGGGTGGTCGAGGAGCCGCCGTTCGTGGGCATGGGCCTGGTGCCCAACGTCGACCAGGTCATCCGCGAGTACAAGGTGTACGGCGTCGGCCTGCCGCACGGCTCGGAGATCTGGGAGCTCACCGTCCAGGGCGCCGAGCACCGGCGCGCGCTGTACCACGGTGACCTGCGGCGATGGCTGCTGATCGGCAGGGGGGAACGATGACCTGGCACTTCTACCGCGCCCACTGGCAGGGCGCCGACTACGTGGCCAGCCCGGAGCCGCACGCCCTGGAGCTGTGGGTACGCCTGCGCACCACCGGCCCGGCCGACGGCTTCGAGGAGGTCGAGCCGGGCTGCCACGTCCGCACGGTGCCGGTGACCGAGTGCGCGTCCCTTCAGTTCGTGACCACGGAGTGCATCTGGCGGGACGAGCGGTTCCAGGTCCACGACGAGCGCGACGGCCTTCTCCTGCTCGAATACCTGGGCGGCTCCGCGCCCGCGGCGCTCGCACTGGGGCTGGAGCGCATCGAGCGGGGCGTGTACCGGGCGTGGGTCCCGCGGGCGGAGATCGCCGAGCTACGGGAAGAAGTTGTGGCGATAAGTCCGCCGAACGGCCATTTTTCGTGATTGGCTCTTGTCTCCTGTTGTTCATGTGACGGAAACTGACCTGAAAGGTCGGTGTGGCGTAAGAGTCACGCGGCATGGGGCCGGGGGTGTCATGGATTCTCCTGACGTGGCGGGGATGCGGGCGTACGGCGACGAGCTGCGCGACATGTTCCGCCAGATCCAGGACGTGGGCATGGAGCTGCACGAGCAGGCCAAGGCCGTCCAGGTGACCGAGACCTCCCGGGACGGCCTGGTCTCGGTGACCGTCGGCGCACGCGGCGAGCTGGTACGGCTCGACCTCGACCCGCGCATCTACCGGCGCCCCGACGCCCGTCACCTGGCCGACACCATCGCCGAGACCGCCCGGCTGGCCACCGAGCGCGCCCAGGAGCGCATCACCGAGATCTTCGAGCCGGTGATCCCGCGCGAGGACTTCCAGGCGCATCTGAGCGGCGACCTCGAAACCGTCCTGACCCGGCTCGCCGACCGCATGGGAGGCGGCCGATGAAGCCCTGGGACGGCACCCAGATCATCAAGCCCGTCGTTGACTCCGGCATCTCCCAGTGGACCACCATGGCCGAGGACTGGGAGAAGGAGTCCAGGCGGCTGGTCGCCGCGGTCGTCGAGGCGCTGGCCACCGCTCCCTGGGGCGGCGGCACCGAGGGCGAGTCGTTCAAGTCCTCCCACTTCCGCGACGACGGCCCCAACCGCATGCTCAACCAGTACGTCGACCTCTCCAAGCAGATCAACGACGCGTGCGGCAGGCTCCGCGTGAGCATCGACAACACCCTCGGCACGGACGCCGACATCGAGCAAGAGCTCAAGGCGCGAGAGGTCTGACGCGTGTCGCACAGCGCCACCGGCCCCCAGGGGCCGACTTCTGCGGGTTCGTCGGGCCAGGCCACCGTCCAGCCCCCGGTCCGCATCGACCGGGACGTGGAGCCGGTGTGGGAGACCGAGGCACTGCCCGACTGGGTGGTCAACTGGCTGCTCCCGATGTTGTCGGCGGGTCAGAAGTGGCCCGAAGCAAGCGAGAGCGGCATGTCCAAGCTCGCGCACACCTACCACGCGCTGGCCGCCGGGGCGATCGCCACCGCGCCGCGCGCCGGCTCTGCCGTGCGCACCGTGGCGACCGGCTGGTCCTCGCCCGCCAGCGCCGACTTCGTCACCCGCGCCAAGTTCCTGTACGGCCAGGAGGCCGGCATGGCGGGCGCGGCCAGGGTGTCGCAGTCCCTCCAGATGCAGTCGGACAACTTCGCGGTCGAGACCCAGTACTCCAAGCTGTCCGTCAACGTGGCCTTCTGGGTCACGGTCGTCGCCATCGCCATCGCGCTCATCGTCGCCTTCTTCTCCGCCGGCACCTCCGCGGCGATCATCGGCCCGTACGCGGCCGCGGGCCGCGCGGCGATCAGTCGCATCCTCGTCAGGCTCGCCATGATCGGCGCCAGGGAGCTGGGCGCCGGCAAGCTGGCCCGGGTCACCACGCTCAGCGGCGCCACCGGGCGCGGTCTCATCGCCAAGCTGCTCGGCTCCTCGATCGGCCGCGAGCTGATCGAGGAGATCGGCGAGGAGTTCTTCATCGACGCCGCCGCCCAGTACCAGCAGATCAAGATGGGCACCAGGAAGGACTGGGACTGGAAGAAGTCCCAGGCGGCGATCATCGGCGCGGGCGGCGGCGCGCTCTTCGGCACCGCGCTGTCCGGGCCCATCTCCAAGGTCACCCGGCACATGCCGGGCTTCCCCGGCCGCGCGATGACCACCGGCCTGACCAACACGATCGCCTCCCCGGCCGGCAGCTTCCTCGCCAACGGCCTGGTGTACGGCCAGTGGAACAACCCGTTCTCGGTCGACTCCCTCATGGGCGGCTTCATGGGCGGCGTCGGACGTACCGGGTCGATCAGCCCGTTCAACCCCGAGGTGTACACCGCGCTGGGCAACCCGGTCAGTACCCTGGCCTCCGCCTACGACGCCGCCGCCCGTTCCGACGCCGCCCGCGCCGGAGGCGGCGACCCCAGCACGGGGGGCGGGAACCCGCCGGTCGGCAGCCCGGCCCCCACGGGTGGCGGCGGGCCCGTCGTCCCCGCCTCGGCGCAGGCGCCCGCGCCGAACCAGGGCGACGACGTCAGGCGCGGCACGCCGTCCACGTCTCCCCCCGACTCGGACGCGAACCCGCGCCGCGGCTCCTCCTCGCGGGACGGCCGGACGGACACCGACCGCGAACCCCGTGCCGACGCCGACCAGAACGTCGACGAGGACACCGACGACGACGACAAGCAGCAGCGGCGGCCGAAGAGCGACCCTGCGCCCGCTCCCCAGTCCACCACCGCCCCGGCCTCCCCCCAGGCCCAGGACGGCTCGCAGGACACCCGCCAGACCCGCGACACCCAGCCGGACGACCAGACCCAGCAGAACGACCAGCAGAACCCCCGGCAGGACGCCGAGCAGGACACGCAGCAGAACCCCCAGCAAGACGCCCAACAGAACGACCAGCAGGACGCTCAGCCGGACAACCAACAGGACAACCAGCAGGACGGTCGTCAGGAGCCGATCGCCCAGCAGGGCGACCAGCAGGGAACGACCACCGCCCAGGACACGAACACCCCCGCCACGACGTCGGCCGCCGCCCCCGACGCCACCTCGCCCGTGCCCGTCACCGGCCCCGTCCGGGCCCGTACCGCGCTGATGGACTCGCTCACCCTGGACTTCCCCGGCGCGGTCGTCGGCCCCACCGGCGACCTCCTCATCCCCTCCCCCGACGGCACCGTACGGGTGATCCGCGCCGCCACCATGAAACGCGTGCGCGCCGCCCTGGACACCCGCGCCGACGAGGTCACCGACGCCGACGAGCTGCGCGCGGAGGCCACCGCGATGGTGCTGCTGGCCCAGGAGGGCGGCGAGACCCTGCAACCGGCCACGAGCAAGCCGGGCACGGTCACGTCCAGGCCGGTCCCGGGCACCCGGCACGTCCCCGACGCCCGGCCGGACACCCCGTTGCAGCCCGGCGACGTCCGTACGGGAGCCGACGCGGTGCGGCCGTCCCACTTCCTCAACCAGGACGTGGAGGAGATCACCTGGTCGGCCGACGGCACGCTCGTCGTCCGCACCAGGAACAACGGCACCCACCACTTCCGCCCGGTCATCGGCGCGATGACCGAAGGGCTCATGGGCGAGACCGAGCTCTCGACCGGTGAGGACGCCGCGCACGCCCACGTCGTGCACTTCGCCCCCGGCATGAACCCCAGCCAGGTGTCCCGGGTCTGGCTGCACGAGATCACCGACACCCTGCAGAAGACGCAGGAGGACAACGGCGGCAAGCGGCGGGGCTTCCTGCGCCGCAGGAAGGCGACCAGCGAGCCCACGCAGGACATGTGCGCCCAGGCCCAGCTCAACGAGCTGGCGTTCATGGCCGAGCAGTGGCACGCGGCGCAGACGCCGCAGGAGCAGCGACTCCTCGCCCTCGACATCGACGGCGTGTCCCGCCAGCTCATCGAGCGCGGCCACACCCCGCCGCTGCCGCCCTGGGCCCCCAAGCCGGGGACCCGGCCCACGTACGCGCCGCAATTACCGCAGGGCCGTCCGTCCCAGGAGGAGCTGCCGGCCGTCATCGACGCGCTGCAGCGGGCCGAGCGGGCGCTCAAGGAGCAGGTCGACGCGAAGCGGAAGACCGCCCAGGAGGCCCAGCAAGCGGCACGCGACGCCAACAAGAAGATGCGGAAGGCGCAGCGGCAGCACGACCAGGGCCGCCAGGCGCGGGCGACCGCGGCGCGGAAGGAGGCGCTCCAGCAGCGGGCCACCCGCAGGCGGCACAACAGGATCGCCGACGCGTACGAGGCCGCGCTGCGCGAGGCGACGCGGACCCGGCAGACCTACCAGCAGCTGCTCACGGCGATGAACGAGATCCAGAACCCGAGCGCGCCCAACGGGCCGGTCAGCATGCGGTCCGTCGCCGAGCGGCTGGCCGCCCAGGTCCTTGAGCAGCACGCCGCCTACCTGAAGGCGCTGGCCGCCGCGTTGCCCCAGGAGATCAGCCTGGCCGCGGCCCAGCCGACGGGCCGGCTGGCCCACCTGTCGGCCCTCACCACCGCCGTCAACGACCTGCTGACCGACAACGGCGTCAATCACCAGTTCTCCGCCGACCAGCTCGAACGGGCGATCCGGGCCGACTTCCACAAGGCCGTCTCCCCCGACGGTCTCGTGCTGACCGTGGGGCACCACGGCAAGGCGGCCGAGGTGCGGATCAAGCTGACGCTCGCCGACCTGGTCGAGGTGCTCGACCCCGCCATCAAGGGGTCGGAGATGATGGTGGGCCTGTTCTACCAGGCCGCCCGTACGGCCTCGATCAGCCAGGCGGGCAGCGGCGGCGTGTCGGCGGGCTTCGACACCAGCGTCCTGGCGCAGTTCCTGCCGGAGGACCACGTCGCCAGGACGGTGAGCGAGCTGCTGGGCGTCGGCCTCGGCGCCTCGCTCGGGCGCAACTGGTCCACCAGCGGCGGGGCCGGCATGTACGCCCAGGGCGGCTCGGTCACCGACAACCGCAGCGAGTCGCTGCTGTTCGACGCCGCCGCCACCTGGACGGCCGAGATCCGCACCGGCCAGGACGCGAGGTGGCAGGGCACGGTCACGGTCGACTCCGGCGCCCCGGGCGACTCGTCGAGCCAGCGGCTGTGGTTCTCGCACCCCGCCACCGACCAGCCGGCGCGCGTGCTGGACTGGATCGACAGGGCCAAGCGGGGCAAGACGATGCCCAACGTCGTCGTCCAGAGCATGACCGACCTGGAGGGCGCCCTCGACGCGCTCGCGGAGGAGCTCGGCGGCGACTACGCCGAGGTCGGCACCGTGCCCCGCGACCAGCTGCGCTCGTTCGTCACCCAGGAGCTGCCCCACCGCCTGCGGACGTCGGTCAACGAGGGGCTGGAGCGCGTCTTCACCAAGAACGGCGAACCGCACGTCCGGGTGCGGGCCGAGAGCCGTGTCGTGGTGGAGACCGCCCAGCCGATCGGCGGCGCGTCCTCCGAGGAGTGGGAGGAGGAGGTGCTCGTCGACTTCGTCCAGACGCCGGGGGGCGCCTCGTCGGGCTCCTCGCTCGACGGCAGCGCCTCGGCCGGGTTCAAGGCCCCCGGGCTGCAGGCCGTGGACCTCGGCCCGTACCAGCCTGCGATCGGCCCCAAGGCCAACGGGGGGAGGGGGGCGTCGCGGTCGTACTCGGCCACGGCCAACAAACAGGCGATCCACCCCAGCGTGCACCGCAAGTCCCACCCCAAGCAGGGCTACCGGCTCACGGTGGTGACCACGTTCACGGTGGAGGTGATCGGCAAGCCCCCGGTCACCCTGCCATCGGTGCGCAGCACGGCGCTGGTGGACATGCGCGAGTCGGCCGCCTACCGGTACGGCCTGCCCGTGGACAGCGCCGCGCTGGTCCGCAAGGACGGCCGGCCGGTCACCGACGCCAACGGCGACCATGTCCTGCGCGGCGACCCGCACCCCGGTCCGCCGCCCGGCCGCAAGCCGGAGCTGCCCGCATGGCTCGGCGACGGCCCCGGGCAGATGCGCGGCGCGGGCCCGGCGCTGGTGCAGGAGATCGAGGGGCTGGCGGAGTTCCGGCAGAAGGTGCTGGACGAGCTCGCCGAGCGCGGGCTCATCCCGAAGACCGTGAACGGCGTGCCGGAGTACTCCTCCAACAAGCTCGCCCGCGCCAGCCAGATCCTCAACCGCCAGGAGGTCCTGGAGCAGCTGTCGGAGCAACGCATCCGCGCCGCCTACGACTCCCTGGCCCAGGACGGCATCGTGCTGGACCTGACGCTGCAAGGGCTCAACTCCGCCCCCGAGCACTACATGCTGCGCCTGTCGCTGAAGCAGGACTTCAACGACATGACCTACGTCGGTCACACCGACACCCAGACGGTCGTCAACCTCGACATCGGCTCCGACACCTCCGCCCGCGGCATCGGCAGGTCCAGGACGTACAGCGGCGGCGCCGGGGTCAGCGAGAGCGACGGCCCGGACAAGGGGCAGGACGGCCTCACGAACGAGGTCGGCGTCAAGGGCGGCGGCAACCGCACCCGTACGGCGGGCTCCAGCGCCGGCGGCACGACCAACGTCGTGACCCTCCAGGAGAGCAACAGCACGGTCGCGATCTTCACGCTGGGCCACCAGATGACCGCCGACCTGCTGCACAGGGGCACGACGACGACGATCGCGACCAGCGACGGATCGGCCCAGCTCGTCTTCGCCGCCGACATGCTCCCCTCGACCAAGCCCACGCCGCCCGCGCCGATCGGCCGGATGTCCCAGAAGCTCAGGGCCAAGGCGCGGCTGCTGCACGTGGACGTGGGCCGCCCCCTGGACGCGGCCCGCCAGGTGCTGCCACGCGGCATGACCGCCGACTCCGTGGCCTTCCAGCACCTCATGGCGTTCCTGAACGTGCGCAACCTGGTCGCCCACCCCAAGCTGCTGAACAGGCCGCTGACCACGGATGTCGCGATCCGGCCGAACGGGCCCACGCGCTCGTCGCTGTCGGTGTCCGGCGAGGTCGGCGAGACCGAGGTGCTGGGGGTCGTCGACCAGGTCACGGGCAACATCCTGTTCGGGCTCGGCAGCGCCGGCATCTCGTGGGGCGGCTCGTCCGGGCTGTCGGCCGGCATGTCGACGTCCGTCGGCGACCTCGACGACGGCGGCACGACCGGCGACAGCGGCTCGCTCTCGCTGCCGTCCCGGTCCGGCGGCACGTCCGAGTCCACCTCGATCCTCGACATCTGGGGCAGCGAGGAGCTGACGATCGAGTTCGGCCGCCAGTACATCCTGCGCAGCACGGTCGACCTCACCCTCACCGGTTCCGAGAGCGCCGAGCACGGGGTGCCGACCGGCGAGCAGATCCCCGTCAGCGGCTCGAAGACGACGACCACGTCCGGCACCGCGCTGTTCACGGTCTCGGAGTACGACGCGCTGCTGATGTACGCGGAAGGCGACCTCGACCTGCCGGCCCACCTGGTCGGCGACGCGGTCGAACGGTTCCTCAACGGCAGCCTGACCCTCGACCGCAGCCTCGCGGTCCCGCTGGTCCAGCGCTACGTCCTGGACATGGCCCAGTCGGGGACGACCAACGAGTACACCGAGCGGCACACCCCGGAGGCCCTGCTGGCCAAGCTCAAGGAGGTGACCGGGCTCACCGCCCCCGACAGCGGCAGCCCGCAGCAGAAGCTCGACCAGACCCTGGACAAGGCCGCCGAACAGCTCGAACGCTCCAGAGACGTGGTGCTCGCGCCGTCGTACGACCGGTCGGTGGGCGCGAGCTCGACCGAGTCGCTGACGCTGACCGACGAGAACGGCGACCCGGTCGACGTGATGGACGCCGTCCGGAAGGCCGTGCAGGACGCCGTGCCGGGGGCGCTGGACGAGAGCCCCACCCTCGGCGAGGAGTTGAACGTCGACTTCTCCGAGGACGCCGCGCTGATCCACGTCACCGACATGTGGTCCTCGCGCGGCTTCGAGCGCAGCTACCACGTCCAGCAGGGCGCGCAGGTCACGCAGGCCGAGGAGGTGACGGTCCGGGTACGCCTCGAACCCGTCGGCGACTCGCGCAGGGCCACGATGCTCAGCCAGACGTCGCAGTCCGGACTGATCGTCCAGCACTACCGGTACACCGACCTGTCGCATTCGGAGTCGTACAACGGGTCCTACTCGGCGGGCTTCGACCAGGGCGCCAGCGACCCGACCGGCGGCCAGGGAGCCGGCCTCTCCACCGACCGGGGCCGCGGCTACTCGGGCTCCACCAACCACCAGAACACCAGGTTGCAGCGGATCGGCCTGTTCAACGGGCTGACCCGGGTGCAGCAGGAGATGCGGCTCGTCATCGAGGTCGAGCGCAGGCCCGTACGGGGCGGCAAGGTCTCCGGCGCCGCCAAGCGCGTGGCGGACGTGCTCCAGGGCAAGCGGCGCGCCGCGCCGCCGGTCGTCTACAACGCCACGGTGGTGCGGCGCATCCCGACCGGCATGACCAGGCCCGCCGCCGAGGACCCGGGGCCGGTCGTCATGACCACCGACCCCCGGCAGGCCGAGCTGCATCCCGGCTTCTTCCCGGCGGCGTTGTGGGAGAGCCCGGCCAAGCCGAGCCTGTACGAGGTCGTCACCACCCAGCTCACCAAGATGATCGGCGCGGCGGCGGTCGAGGAACGGCGTCCCGAGCTGATCAGGCGGCTGGCGCCGTCGGCGCTGCTGACCGCCTTCGAGCGGATGACCGGGCCCTCGGGCGAGCCGGTCGTCCGGGTGTCCAGGCAGAAGTTCAAGGACCAGGGCGTGAACGTCACCGTCCACGCCCGCACGTCCGACCTGACCATCGTGGCCGGCCCGTACGACGCGGAGAAGGGTCAGGTCGACCGGCAGGCCGACGCCCAGAACGTGAACGTCTCCCGCGGGCGGACGACCCCGGTGGGCTGGGGCGCCAACGGGTCGGACAGCTCGACCGGGGTCAACGGCGGCGTCCGGGGCGGGGAGCAGACGTCCGAGGGCGTCGGCGACCACCACGGGGCGCGCCGCGAACGCAGCATGTTCGAGAAGGGCAAGGCCTACACCGTACGTCTCCGGGTGGACTACGACCTCGAGTTCCAGTACATGGCGCGGCTGCGCGACGGCAACGAGCGGCCGGTCGGCGAGGCCGTCCACCTGCCCTCCGCCTCGACCGGCGAGGTGGACGTGGTCATGTTCGGCGAGGAGATCGAGGAGCTGCGCGAGCGCATGGCGGCGGGCGTACGGATCGCGCCGCCGCGTCCCGGCGGCCCGCCGCCCGCGACGTTCAATTTCGTGCCCACGTCCGAGCGGCAGAACCCGATCCAGACCCTCCAGGAGGCCCGCGTGGCCGCCCGCGACCGCGGCGAGGTGGCCCGGGTGGCGGTCTGGGAGACGGACGGCCTCCACCGCTACCGCGTCATGCCCGACGGCTCGCTGTACAGCGAGACGCTGGACGGCGGCTTCGCCGAGGCGTTCGCGGGCCTCGCGCCCGACCTCCTGGACGCGGCCCGCGGCGCCGGCCTGAACCTGCGCGACGTCTTCATGAACCCGAGCACGGACGGCACCTTCACCGAGCAGGTCGAGGCCGCGCTCGACGCCGTCGGCGCCCTTCCCGCGCCCGCCGCCCCGGCCGCCTGGCCCGCCGCCGCCCCCGACACGCACGCGAACCCGGTCGGCGGCAGCGTGTCGCAGGGCGTGACGCCCGCCGCCGGGATGCCGTCCCCGGCGATCGAGGACAGCCCGTTCAGCAGGTCGGCCCGCCCCGAAGGGGTTCCCGACCTGACCCTGGACGAGCTGCACGACCAGCCCGTCTCGGCCGTCGACCTCGGCGGCACCGCCGCCCACGTCGGCTGGACCGGGGACGACGTCCTGACCGTCCAGTTGCCGGGCGTGCCCGACCAGCACGTCCGCGTGGTGGTGGCGGACCCGGGTGACGGCCTGAACGCGCTCACCGAGCCGCGCGCGGGCACGGCCGAGGACCCGCACCTGCTGCGGATCTGGGGACGCGTGCATCCGGACCTGGTGTCGTCGATCCTGGTCCACGACCTCTCGCACGTCGCCCAGACGGCGACCGCGGCGGCGGCCGGCATGCCGCAGGGCGTGCTCAGGACGTCCCCGACGGGCGAGCACGCCGAGGGCACCGACCTCTGCCTGCTCCCCCGCCTGGACGAGCACGCCCACCTGTCCGACAAGTGGCACGCCACCACCGACCCGGCCCGCCGGGAGCGCCTGGCGGCGGCCATCGACGCCCTCGCCGACGACATCCGCCGGCGCGGCCACACGCCGCCGCCCCCGCCGTGGGGCACCGGGCCCCGCGCACCGGCCGCCCCCGAGCCGCAGAGCCGGATCGCCCGCCTGCTCAACGGCGATTCGGCCACCGGCCTGGACACCTCGCCGCCCGGCCTCGGCAAACTGGCCGAGATCGCCGGCGTCCCCGCCATCACGCCCGGGGGCGTCCCTGCGAACGGCACGGCGCCGCAGACGGGACCGGTGGACACGTTCACGGTGACCACCCCCGAGGGTGAGTTCACGCTGACCCTGGCCGAGGCCGCTCCCGGCACGGCCGGGGTGACCGTCGAGTCGAGCGCTCCCGGCCACCTGACACTGCGGGTGCCCGCCGACGACGGCCCCAGGGCCACGACCGCCGTCGCCGAGCAGGTCGCGGCCCACGCCGCCACGCTCGCGGGCGACACCGCCGCCGGCCGGCCGCAGGACACCGGCCAGGCCCGGCCGGCGGCCCCCGGGCGGCCCGGCCCGATCGAGGCGGCGGCGCTGGCGCGGCTGCGCGGGCTGGCGCGGGCGGTCGCCGAGGCGGGCCCGGTCCGCTCGCGCACCGAACGGGCGGCGCTCCAGGAGGAGGCCAGACGGCTGGGCCTGGCGAACGGCCGGCAGGGCGCGTCGTCCAAGCTGGTGGAGCTGTCGCGCGCAGGCTATCTCACCCCCGCCCAGGTCACGGCGATCCGCGGCCACGCGACGCTCCCCGCGACGGCCGCCGCCGGAGCCGTCGGACGGGCCGCCGCCCTCATGGGCGCCCGCGTGCACACCCACGGGCCCGGCCTGCTCGACATCGTGCTGCCGGGCCGCGCGCCCATCGCCGTCGAGATCCGGCAGCCGGGAACGGGCGCGAACGACCCGGGCGTGCTCACCTACGAGGTGGACCCGGCCCGCACGGTCGGCGCGAACGAGCGGGCCGCCGCCGCGACGGCCGCCGCCGCGGTGGCCGACGCGCTGGGCCTGCCGCCCGCCGACGGCCAGGAGCTGGCCGAGCTGAACGAGGCCCTGCGCCAGGCCCGTACGGCCAACCCCAGGCAGCGCCCCGGACGCCTGGGCGTGCTGTACGACCTGGTCACCGAGGCCCGCCCGGAGATCCTGCGGATGTTCCCCCCGCAGGTGGCCACCGAGCTGGCCACCCTGGCGGACGGCCGCCGTCCCCGCGACTGGCCGGCGATCATCGAAAAGCTCCGCGTGATGGCGGACGGGACCGGCTGGGACGTGCCCGACGCCAAGTGCGTGTGCCCGCCCGACGGCCCGTGCACGTGCGGCCGCCGCCTGGACGAGGCCCCGCCGGTGACGCTGGAGCCCGACCCGCAGGCGATGGCGGTGTGACGGACGGGACGTCGGGCATCATGGGAACCCCGAGGAGAGGACGACTATGGCTTTCGCGGTGGCGCGGACGAGGGACGAGGCGCATCTCTACCTCGACCTCAACCCCTGCGCCTGCGGGTCCACCGACACGACCTGGCGCAACGGGCTGATCGACGTCGAGGGCGAGCTGGCCAACCGCTACTTCGGCCCGTGCGAGCAGTGCGGCACGCCGCGCGAGTTCGTGTTCGGGCTGCCGGAGACCCCCGTGATGCCCGCCGGGTTCCCGACGTTCGGCGGCCCGGAGCCGTCGGAGCTGCTCGACGCGGGCGAGTGGTTGTGGGTGGCCGACCTGACGGCGAGCGACGTGCCGGTGTCCGACCGGGCCGAGGCCCTGCGCACGCTCAGGATCGCCGCCGCGGCGGTGGAGGAGGTCGTCAAGTTCGTGCCGGCGGGCGCGGACTCGGTGCCCGACCAGGGGTTCTGGTCCGAGCGCGGGCAGGGGGTGCGGGCGGCCGAGCCGGGCAGGTTCCAGCTCGACCGGCTGCTGGTCGTCCGCGACACCTACCAGACGCTGGCGGGCGAGTATGCCTGAGCAGGGTCTGGGCCGCTCGCTCGTCGAGGCGTACGTCTACATCGACCTGGTGGCCCACTCCGGCCTGCCGGGCGCCTCCCGGAACGCCACGGTCTCCCAGGACCCGGAGAACCTGCGGGTGCGGCTCGACGACGTGGAGGTCGTGGTCCCGGTCGAGGCCGAGCGCGCGGCCAGGGAGACCGGCGCGACGTTCGGCACCGGCCTGTCCGAGCTGCTCGACCCCGGCCAGTGGGTGCTGATCGCCACCACGTACGCCAGCCGGGCCCTGGAGGAGGGCCTGTTCTACGCCGTCGGCCCGGCCTCCCCCGAGCGGTACGACTCGGTGGCGACCGGTTGGCTCTTCGCCGCCGACGCCGTGGCCGAGGCGCTGAAGTTCTTCCCGCCGGAGGCCGCCGAGCTGCCGCCCGACGCCTTCTGGAGCGACCTGGGCAGGACCGTGCGCGAGACCGAGCCGGAGCGCCTGACCAGGGAGAAGCTGGAGGACGACCTGGCCTTCTACCGCAAGAGCCTCGACGACTTCGAGGGCCTGCACACAAGGCCCTGACCGCCAGAGTGCGCCCGCAGGAGGGTAAGGCTCTCATTACTGATTGGCTACTCTACTTTTAGTAGCTGAATAACTACTTTCGGTAATGTCCTGCTCCTCCTCAAGGGAAGAGGCGCGCCATGCCCCAGTACGCCGCGGCCCCGCGGCTCCCGACCGGCCCCACCGGCCTCGGAACCTCCGCGCTCCACCTTCCGGCCCCCGCCCCGCCCCCCGCGCCTCCCGCACCGCCTCCCGGACCACGGCAGCTCCTGGCCCCCATCCCCTACGCGGAGCGGGAGTGGGGCGACGGCTCCTACCCGCCGCTCTACTGCCCCGAGACGGTCCGCGACGACCCGGCGCTCGGCGCGGAGGTCGACCGGCGGCTCGTGGCCTGGGCCGAGAAGGTGGGCCTGCACGCCGGGCGGATGGACGAGTTCGCCGCCACCGGGTTCGGCCGGCTGGTGATGCTCGCCCATCCCGACAGCGACGACCCCGACCTGCTGCTGATCGCGGCGCAGATGAACACCGCCTGGTGGGCGGCCGACGACTACTACGCCGACGAGACCGACCTCGGCGCGAGCCCCACCGAGCTGCCGCCGCGCCTGGCGCTCGTCATGTCGGCCATGGACCCGCCGCCGCCCGCGGGCGCGTACACCGGGCAGCTCGAAGAGGCGATCGAGGCCGACCCCGTGCTGGTCTCCCTGCGCTCGGCCACCGACCACCTGTCCCGCCACGGCACCCCGTCGCAGGTCATGCGGGCCTGCAACACCACCTTCCAGATGTACGTGAGCTGGACGGCCTACGCCGCCTGGCGCTACCTGGAGACGCCGCCGCCCGTCTGGCGCTACCTCGCGGCCCGGCAGCACGACAGCTTCTACACGTCCATGACCCTCATCGACGTCGTCGCCGGCTACGAGCTGCCCGCCGACCTCTTCTACGACCGGCGTTTCCACACCGCGCTCATGCAGGCCGGCACGGCCAGCGTCATCGTCAACGACCTCCACTCCGTGGCGAGGGAGGCCGCCGACGAGCTGCCCGACTCCAACCTCGTCCTGCTCATCGCGGAGGAGGAGAAGTGCTCCACGCGCGAGGCCACCGAACGCGCCGTCGCGCTGCACAACGACTTCGTCAAAGGCTTCGAGACCAGCCAGCGCGAGCTCGCCGCAGTTCCGTCCGTGGAGCTGCAGCGGTTCCTGCGTGGCGCCCAGGGCTGGATGGCCGGGTGCCTCGAATGGCACGGCAGCAGCAGCCGCTACCACTCATGACACCGGCCGCCCCCGGCCGGGAAGGAGCTCTTCCCAGGTGACCGTCAACACCCATTCCCCCGTCCTCACCAGCCACTACCAGCACTCCGTCGCCAGCTACTGGAACGCCGAGAAGAACCCGGTCAACCTGCGCCTGGGCGACGTCGACGGCCTGTACCACCACCACTACGGCATCGGCGAGGTGAACTGGACGGTACTCGACGGCCCCGAGGACACCCGCGAGGACCGCATCGTCAAGGAGCTCCACCGCCTGGAGACCGCCCAGGCCGACCTGCTGATCAGCCACCTCGGCCCGCTCGAACCCCACCACCGGGCGCTCGACGCGGGCTCCGGCCGCGGCGGCAGCAGCCTCCTGGTCAACATGCGGTACGGCTGCGAGGTCGACGGCGTGTCCATCTCCGAGTCGCAGGTCGCCTTCGCCAACGACCAGGCCAAGAAGCGCGGCGTCGACGACAAGGTGCGCTTCCACTTCCGCAACATGCTGGAGACCGGCTTCGAGACTGGATCGTTCCAGGCGAGCTGGAACAACGAGAGCACCATGTACGTCGAGCTGTCCCTGCTGTTCGCCGAGCACTCCCGGCTGCTGCGCCGGGGCGGCCGGTACGTGTGCGTCACCGGTTGCTACAACGACGCCTACGGTCTGCCGTCCCGGGCGGTCAGCCAGATCAACGCCCACTACATCTGCGACATCCACCCCCGGAGCACGTACTTCGAGCAGATGGCGGCCAACCGGCTCGTCCCGGTCAGCGTCGTGGACCTGACGGCGGCCACGATCCCGTACTGGGAGCTGCGCGCCCGTACCCATCTGGCCACGGGCATCGAGCAGTCCTTCCTCGACGCCTACAAGAACGGCAGCTTCCAGTACCTGCTCATCGCGGCCGACCGCGTCTGATCAACCGGCCACCGCGGCGGCCAGCTCCCACGGGTCGTGGGCCGAGAAGACGCTCACCTGGTCGCCGTGGTCCCGTACCAGCTCCCGCAGCCGGGCCTGGGTGCCGAGCCGCAGGTCGTGATCGACCTCCGAGCGGGTCTGCACGACGTCCATCAGCGGGTGCGGATGCGGGTCCTGCTGCAGCTCGCGGTGGTAGTAGTAGGCGTCGCCGCAGTGCAGGAGCCACCGGTCCCCCTCCCGGACGGCGACGCCGGTGTGCCCGGCGGTGTGCCCGCCGAGGGGGACCAGCCTGATGTCCTCGGGCAGGCCGTCGAGCTCGATCGAGGTAAAGCCGAACCAGTCGTCGTTCGCCTCCGGGGTGTAGGTGACCCAGTCGGGGCCGTGCGCCCAGTGGGCCGGGCGGTAGCGGTAGCTCGGGGCCTCGGCCAGCGCCGCCTCCAGCTCGGCGGCCAGCAGGTGCACCCGCGCGCCGGGGAAGTCGGGCAGCCCGCCGCAGTGGTCGACGTCGAGGTGGGTGACGATGACGTGGCACACGTCGTCCGGGCGGTAGCCGAGCCGGGCGACCTGGCGGACGGCGGTCTCCTCCTCCTCCAGCGCGGGCTCGGCCATGGCCACCCAGTCGGCGCCCAGCGTGCCTGCCGGGTCGCGCACATTGCCGAGCCCGAGCCCGGTCTCGACCAGCACGAGCCCGTCGGCCGGGGTCTCCACCAGCAGGCAGTGGTTCACGGCGGGGGCGGCGGGCGGGCCGTCGTAGGTGGCTTCGATCGTCCGTACGGATCCGCAGTTCAGGTGATGAATCCTCATGGGGACGATCGTCGTACTTGAACCGCGGTTCAAGTCAACTCGTCAGCCGCCCGCCATCATGTCGCCGAAGGCGCGGGCCGCCGGGCCCGAGGTGAACAGCCGGTCGAGCCGCGCCCTGGCCAGCCGGCGGCGGAACGGCCCGGCCAGGCTCTCGTCGCCGGCCTCGTGGGTCATCTCCGTCATCCAGCGGGAGAACTCCTGGTGCTGCCACACGCGTTCCAGGCAGGTGGCCGAGTAGGCGGCCAGCGGCTCCTCGTCGCCCTCCCGTACGGCGGCGCGCAGCGCGCGGGCCAGCACGTCGGCGTCGGCGACCGCCAGGTTCATGCCCTTGCCGCCCATGGGCGTGATGATGTGGGCGGCGTCGCCGACCAGGAAGAGCCGGCCGTAGCGCATCGGGTCGACGACGTGGCTGCGCATCTCGACGAACGCCTTCTCGCCGATCGGGCCGTCCGGCAGGTCCTTGTCGGCCAGGCGCAGCCGCAACTGGGCCCAGATCCGCTCGTCGGGCCAGTCGGCGGCGGTGGCGTCGGGGGCGCACTGGAGGTAGAAGCGGCTGGCCCGCGGGCCGCGCGGGAAGTGGGCGGCGAACCCGTGGGCCGTGATCGCCATGAGCGGGAAGCCCGGCGGCGGGACGTCGGCCAGCACCGTCAGCCAGCCGATGCCGTAGTCGTGGGAGTAGGTGGTCAGGGCGTGCGCGGGCACGCCGGCCCGGCTGACGCCGTGGTGGCCGTCGCAGCCGGCGACGTAGGAGCAGACGATCTCGTGCGTGCGGCCTTCGGCGTCGCGGTACGTGACCGTCGGGGCGGCTCCCCCGACGCCGTGCGGGGTCACCTCGGCCGCCTCGAACCGCAGGTCGCCGCCGGATTCGAGGAGGCGGGCGAGCAGCCGGCCGACGAGGACCTGCTGCGGCACGAGCCGGCCCGGTCGGCCTTCGGTGATCGCGGAGACGTCGAGGAAGCGCTGCTCGCCGTCGACGCGGAACTCGAACCGGGTCTCCTGCGGCATGCCCGCCAGGACGGTGTCGGCCAGGCCCCACTCCTCGAAGACGCGGGCGCCGTGGTGGTCGAGGATGCCGGCGCGCTGGCGCTGCTCGACGTACAGGCGGCTCTGCCGTTCGAGCACCACGCACTCGACGCCGGCCTGGCGCAGCAGGTTCGCCAGGGTCAGGCCGGCCGGACCGGCTCCGATGACGACGACCTCGGTGCTCTCTCGCCTGCTGGTCTTCCCGGACATGGCGGTCCTTTCGCCTCGGCGACGCGCAGTGGTACCCGGCCAGGATGATCACGATGATAGTCCGCGCGATCACCCGCCCACCGGGAGATCGTGCGCTTCGGGGCCCCGGCTGACCTCCGCCGGGGCGCCCAAGCGTGAGAACCTCGGCGTCATGGAAATCTGGATCAACCCCGACTGCTCCAAGTGCCGCTCGGCCCTGTCGATCCTGGACGCCGAGGCGGCCGACTACGGGGTCCGCCGCTACCTGGAGGACCCGCCGTCGCCCGACGAGCTGCGCGCCGTCCTGGCCAGGCTCGGGCTGGAGCCGTGGGACATCACGCGTACGGGCGAGCCGGTCGCGGCCGAGCTGGGCCTCGACGCCTGGCCGCGCGACCCGGACGCCCGCGAGCGCTGGATCGCCGCGCTGTCCGCGCACCCGGTCCTCATCCAGCGGCCGATCATCACCGCCGACGACGGCCACACCGTGATCGGCCGCACCGAGGAGGCCGTGCGGGACACGCTGTCCAGGTGACGCGGTCAGTCGTTCATACGGCCCTCCCGCTGGCCTGGGCGCTCGGGGCCGGCCATGCTGGAGCCGCCCGCGGGCACGTCGACGCTGCCCGGCGAGTAGTAGCGGCGCAGCCATTCGGCCAGGCCGTCTAGGCCCCCGAGCAGCACCCGCTCGGTGATCCCGGCCTGGTCGAGCCGCCGCCGGATCTCGACCTTGACCTCGGCCGGGATCGACCAGCCGCGCCACAGCCCGGGATGGGCGGCCAGCCAGTCGTCGAGCTGGTACGTCGCCCCCGACATCGCCGACAACACCGACGACTGGTTGACCATGCGCTCGTCCAGCGAGGGCGGCTCGAAGAAGACCACGAACGGGCGCTCGCGGCCGAGGGCGTCGAAGCGGGCCAGACCGGCGGCGCGTTCGGCGAGCATCTCGGTGCTGAAGAGCAGCGCGCCCTCGCCGTCGAGCACCTCGCGCAGCGGCTCGGGCAGCAGGCGGTGCGCGCCCGCGCAGTCGACGGCCAGCAGGACGGCGTCCTCGCCGGGCCAGGACGCGGTGGCGAAGTGCAGGGCGACCAGCGGGGAGAAGGTCCAGTCCAGGAGGCGGGTGGGCAGGCCGTGGTGCTGGCCGAGGGCCAGCCAGTCCCAGACGGTCGGGCCGGGGGCGGCTCTGTGCGCGTATTTTCTAAAATTTCGTATCAAGTGGGCTTCTAGGGTGGCGTAGTCGCCCGCCAGCCGCGCGAGCCTGTGCACGTGCGAGTACGCGCTCTTCGCCAGGCCGCGGAAGACCAGCGGCGAGTGCGCGTGGGCCGGCCCGTCGCCGTGGCCGGCCGCGCCGATCGCGTCGTCCAGCTCCCGCCAGGACGACACCGTCACCATCCCCATCCGCCTCCGGTGCCCCTGTGCGCCCTGGTCACACCTGCCGCCACCAGGGCACCCGGGTGCGCCCGGCTAGGTCCACATGCTGTGGACGACGGCGGCCACCCGCCGGCCCTGCTCGCGGCCCGCGTGGGCCGCCGGTGACCGTACGGCGGGGTCGAGCGGGTTGGGGCCCATGGCCGCGACGGCTCCCTCGTCCGGGCTGACGACCTCGACCGTGGAGCCTTCCTTGCGCAGCTGGGCCACCTCCTGTTCGAGCGACGTCCAGGGGGAGGCGGGCGCGCCCGGCGGCTGCGGCGACACCACCAGCACCCGCTCGAAACCGGCGGCCAGGTCCGCGTTGTCGCTGGACCGCACGCCGCCGTCGACATAGCGGCGGCCCTCGATGGTGACCGGCGGCCAGACCCCCGGCACGGCGCAACTGGCCGCCACCGCGTCCACCAGCTCCACCCCGGACGCCCGGTCGAACAGGCGCGTCTCTCCGGTCACCGCGTCGAGCGCGACCAGCACGAGCGGCCGCTGCGGCCAGCCGGTCTCCGGCAGGCGGGAGGCCACCGCCGCCCGCCGTTCCGGCTCGCCAGGCGTGGGGGCCTTCAGCGCCCAGGCGCCGATGCGGCGGTGCAGCTCGTCCCGGTCGTGGGCGCCGGCCAGGATCTCCTGGAGGCTGCCGGCGAAGGAGGCGGCGTCGAACACCGCGGGGATCTCCCTGGCCTGCAGCGCGGGGTCGACCTGCCGCTGGAACAGCTCCTCGACGGTCAACCCGCTGCGGGCCTGGGCGCCGACGGCCGACCCGGCGGAGGTGCCCACGATCAGGTCGGCGTCCCGTACGTCCACGCCTTCGTCGGCCAGCCCGGCCAGCACGCCGGTCGCCCACGCGATGCCGGCCACGCCGCCGCCCCCGAGCACCAGGGCCCGCCGACGGTCAGAAGCTTCAATTCGGTCCATGAGGATCATCATTCATCAATCAGGAACAAAGCGCGCGTCTCATCCGGGCCGTCCGTGTGTATGGTGAGTCGGTGGAACGTACTCATGATTTTGGGTACAACCCCGCCGTCGAGAGCCTGCGACTCATCGATCACGGGCTGCCGAGGTCCCTGCCCGGCAACCTGAGCGGACGCTTCCGCTTCACCCCTGCCTCCCTGTACGTCGGCGACCGGATCGCGGCGACCGCCTTCGCCCGCCTGGACGGCTTCGGCCTGTCCTGGGTGGACGTCTGGCTGCTGTCACTCCACCGCGGACGCTGGGCGTTGCGCGCCGGCGACAGCAGGTCGGCCGCGCGCAGCGACGACCTGCTGGCCCATCGGCAGGGGGTCTCGGTGCTCAAGGAGCACGCGCTGACCGACGAGAACGGGCGCTTCGACACCAACGCGGGCCGCTGGCTGCCCCGGCCGAAGCGGTGGGTGGCCTACGGGCTGCTGCGGCTGTCGGCCGAGGTGGAGACCGTCAGGCTGGGCGGGCGGGGGGTGCCGGTGCCGGGACACGGCCTGCAGGCGCTCGCCTGGCGGCTGCGGGCCGGCCCGGTGGTCGCCGACCTGCTCGACGACCTGGGCGAGACGATCGCCGCGGTGAGCCTGACCCCGTAGCCCCCGGGCGTTTCACGTCAGGCGGGGAGGAAGTCGGTCGCGTGGTCGTGGGCCCAGGTGCGGAACGTGCGCGCAGGCCGGCCGAGCAGCTCCTCGACCGTGCCGGTCACGCGTTCGGGGGTGTGCGTGAACGACTCCCACGCCCTGAGCCGGGCCGCCACGAACGCCGGATTCCCCCAGGCGGCCGTCAACTGCTCGCGGGCGACCTCCGGCGGCAGGTCCTCCCAGCGCACCTCGCGTCCGATCACCTCGCCGACGGTCCGCGCCAGCTCCTCCTGGGTGATCGACTCGGGGCCGGTGATCAGGTACTTGGCGCCGTCGTGGCCGGGGGTGGTGAGCACGTGGGCGGCGACGTCCGCGATGTCCCGCTCGTGGATCACCGATCTGGCGGCCTTGCCGTACGGGAGCCGTACCACGCCCTGCCGGATCTGGTCGGCCCAGGCCAGCGTGTTGGTGGCGAAGTCGATGGCCCGGACGAACGTCCACCGCGTCCCGGACGCCCTGATCAGCCGCTCGATCTCCTGGTGGTAGATCGTGGCCGGCTCGCCGTCCTCCAGGTCGGTCACGTCCGCCGACAGGTACGCGACCTGCCCGGCTCGCTCGGCCACCGTCGTCACCACCCGGGGATCGACGGGGATGCCGGGCCACATCAGGTACACACCGTCCACGCCGTGCAGGGCGGGCCCAAGGGAGTCGAAGTCCGCCAGATCCCCGCGTACGGGCTCGGCCCCCTCGGGGAGCACCGCCCTGGCCGGGTCGCGGACCAGCGCCCGCACCTCGTGCCCCGCCTCCGCCAGGGAGGAGACGACATGCCTGCCCACGTTGCCGGTCGCGCCGGTCACCAGAATTCTGCTCATGAGGGCAGCCTAGAACCTAGACCCCAGTCAAGGTCTATTCAAAGAACCGACTCACTCAGGTGATATGCCGCACATTCCGGGTAGCGGCGGTATTGGTGATCGCGCTTCAAGGGATGAGAAGGGCCCGGCCCCGGCCGGGCCCTTCTGCTTGCCCCAGGACCTCACATGCGATTCACAAGCGGTCCTCAGACAAACCTCATGCACGTCCGGCATCGTTCCCGGCATGCACCCGACCGCCTCGACCGTCTCGCCCGGATCCGCGCGCGGCTCGTACGCCGTCCTCGTCGTGGACGAGCTTCCGCTCGGCGAGTCCCTCTCCCGCGCGATGCGCCGCTGGGACGTGCGAAGCCTGCGGGGCGGCGAGGCGGTCAAGGCGGTACGCGGCTTCCGTCCCCGCGCGATCGTCCTGGACGCCACGACCGGCGGACGGCTCCTGCCCCGCCTGCGGGCCGCGCTGCCCGGCGTGCCGGTGCTCTTCCTGACCCCGCCGGACTCCCCGCCCGACCGGGCGACCTGGCTGCGCGCGGGCGCCGACGACTACGTGACGCGCCCGTTCAGCGTGGACGAGGTCGTGATCAGGCTGCACGGCCTGCTGCGCCGCTCGGCCGCCCCGCTGGCCGTCGGCGACCTCACCCTGGACCAGGAGACCCGCCAGGTACGGCGGTCCGGCAAGGAGATCCGGCTGACCCCGACCGAGTTCGAGCTGCTGCGGCTGCTCATGCGCCATCCGGGACGCGCCCTCAGCAAGGCGCAGATCCTCGACCGGGTGTGGGCCTACGACTTCGCCGGCCAGGGCAACATCGTCGAGCTGTACATCTCCTACCTGCGCCGGAAGATCGACGCGGACCGCCGTCCGATGATCCACACCCTGCGCGGCGTCGGCTACGTGCTCAGACCCGCCGCCTGACGGCCCGCTAGATCCCGTCTAGCGACCTTCTGGCGGCCGTCTCGCGCCTCCTGTGTGAGAGCCCGCAACGGGCCGAGGGAGGTGGACGATGGCGAGCGAAGAGCACACCGCCGGCGGGAGCGCCGTACCGCTCCGCCTCGCGGTGATCATCGGAAGCACCCGCGTCGGGCGGATGGGCGAGACGGTGGCGAAGTGGTTCGCCGGCCGCGCCCGCGACCGTCCCGACCTGGCGGTCAGCCTCGTCGACCTGGCCGACTACGCCTTCCCCGGCCGCTACCCCGAGCAGAGCAGCCCCTCGATGCGCCGCTTCACCGCGGCCGTCGGCGAGGCCGACGCCTTTGCCGTCGTCACTCCCGAGTACAACCGCAGCTTCCCGGCCTCGCTCAAGCAGGCGATCGACTACGCCTACGACGAATGGCAGGCCAAGCCGGTCGGCTTCGTGGCCTACGGCTCGGGATCGTCCGGTCTGTACGCGGTCGAGCAGCTCCGTACCGTCTTCTCCGCCCTGCACGTCGTGACGGTGCGCGACTGGGTAGGTCTCGACCTGCTGGGGGACGACGTGGCCGGGAGCGGCGAACCGTACGACACCGACGACCGCGTACGCGCGGTCGCGGCCATGCTCGACCAGCTCACCTGGTGGGGACGGGCGTTGCGGGACGCCCGGCACGCCCAGCCGTACTGCTCATGAGAGGAACACCCATGCGAGACCTGGCGATACAGACCTCCGGCCTGGTCAAGGTCTTCGGCGACAACCGCGCCGTGGACGGCCTCGACCTGGAGGTGCCGGCCGGCACCGTCTACGGCGTGCTCGGCCCCAACGGCGCGGGCAAGACCACCGCCGTCCGCATGCTGGCCACCCTGCTCCGGCCGGACGGCGGCGAGGCCACCGTGTTCGGGCACGACGTGGTGCGCGAGGCCGACGCCGTGCGCAGCCGCGTCAGCCTGACCGGCCAGTACGCCTCCGTCGACGAGGACATGACCGGCGCCGAGAACCTGATCCTGCTCGGCCGCCTCCTCGGCCACCGCAAGCCGGCCGCCAGAGACCGGGCGGCGCAGCTCCTGGAGGCGTTCGGGCTGACCGAGGCCGCCGGGCGGCAGGTCAAGACGTACTCGGGCGGCATGCGGCGGCGCATCGACATCGCCGCCAGCATCCTCAACACGCCTGACCTGCTCTTCCTCGACGAGCCGACGACCGGCCTCGACCCGCGCAGCCGCAACCAGGTCTGGGACATCGTCCGCATCGTCGTCGCCCACGGCACCACCGTGCTGCTCACCACCCAGTACCTGGAGGAGGCCGACCGGCTGGCCGGCCGCATCGCGGTCATCGACCACGGCAGGGTCATCGCCGAGGGCACGCCGGGCGAGCTGAAGTCGTCGGTCGGCTCCGGCTCGGTGCACGTACGGCTGCGCGACCCCGGCACCCGTCCCGAAGCGGAACGGCTGCTGGCCCAGACCCTCGACGCGCCCGTCTACCTGGACGCCGACCCCGTGTCGCTCACCGCCCGCATCGCCGGGAACGGCCGCGAGGCCGCCGCCGCCGAGCAGGCCTCGCGCGCGCTCGGCCGCCTGGCCGAGGCCGGGATCGTCGTCGACGACTTCTCCCTCGGCCAGCCCAGCCTGGACGAGGTCTTCCTCGCCCTCACCGACCACCCCGCCACTGGGCCCGCCACCGAGACCGCCACTGAGTCCGCCACCGACCGGGAGGCCGCAGCATGACCGCCACCACCGAGACCGCCACGACCTACTCCCCCGCCGCCGACGTGCTCGGCACCGTGCTGGCCCCCGCGGCGAAGCCGCCGCGGCCGAGCGCCTGGTCGGCTTCGGTCACGTTCGGCTGGCGGGCCATCCTGAAGATCAAGCACGTGCCCGAGCAGCTCTTCGACGTGACCGCCTTCCCGCTCATGATGACGCTGATGTTCACGTACCTGTTCGGCGGCGCCCTGGCCGGCTCCCCGACCGACTACCTGCAGTTCCTGCTTCCGGGAATCATGGTCAGCAGCGTCGTGATGATCACCATGTACACCGGGGTCGAGGTCAACAAGGACATCGAGAAGGGGGTGTTCGACCGCTTCCGCACCCTGCCGATCTGGCGTCCCTCGACCATGGTGGGCTACCTCCTCGGCGACATCCTGCGCTACACCATGGCCTCGACGGTCATCCTCGCCGTCGGCCTGGCCCTGGGGTTCCGTCCGCAGGGGGGCGTCACGGGCGTGCTGGCCGGGATCGTGCTGCTGCTCGGCTTCTCCTTCGCCTTCTCGTGGGTGTGGACGATGTTCGGCCTGCTCATGCGGAGCGAGAAGTCGGTGATGGGCGTGAGCATGCTCGTCCTGTTCCCCCTGACCTTCCTGAGCAACGTCTACGTCGACCCGGCCACGATGCCCGGCTGGCTGCAGATCTTCGTCAACGTCAACCCGATCACCCGCCTGGTGGCCGCCGTTCGCTCCCTGATGGCCGGCACCCCGGACATGGCCGAACTGGCCTGGGTCCTGATCGCGTCGGTCCTCCTCATCGCCGTCTTCGGCACCCTGACCATGCGCCTCTACAACCGCAAGTAGCCCCCACGTTCGAAGAGCGGGCGCGAAGAAGGCATCCGATGCCCTTCGCGCCCGCTCTGCTGCGTCGGCAAGGGTGTGCGACTCGGCCTTTCAGGATCGTGTGAATGCCCACCGGCCGTCGGCGTGGATCGTCACCAGAAGCGTGCCGTCCGGCAGCAGCACCTCGCCACGGTAAGAGCCGATCTCGTTGATCAGCCCGTTCTGCATCTCTTCTGTGTAGGAGTGCACGATGAAATTGCTGCTTCCCGAATGATCGGCCTTCACCGTGCTCAGGCCCGAACTGGCCGGGGACAACAGCAGCACGTCGTCGCCGCGGCCCGATATACGTGACCCCGTCCACTGGCGGGCCATCGTGATCGGTTTGAGCGTGAGGGTCCATGCCCCGTCAGCCTTGATCGTGAAGCCGCGAAGCACCTTGCCGTTGTCCTCGTTCACGATGACCGTGCCTTGGTACGCGCCGATCTCGTTCACGATGGACACCTGTTCCGCTCCTCCAGGGTCGAGAGGATGCACGATGAAGTTCGCCGATCCCTGGTGCGTGAGCGTCGCCAGCAGGACGTGCTCGGTCTCCTCCACCTTCACCACCTTGTCGCCGACTCCGCGATACGTGCGCGGTTGCATCGTCGGCGACGGCGACGGGCTGGGTTGTTCTTCCTCGACCGGCGCGCCTGCTTCTGCCTGGCCCGCGGAACTGCTCGAGGACTGTTCGGCCACAGTGAGCCGTTCCCTGCCGTCCACCGGACGTCCCCCCGACAGGACCGCCGCGAACACCAAGAGGACGAGCAGGCCGCCTACGATTCCAGCCGCCACCTTCAGGCCGGTGTGCTTTTTCGGCGGCCGACGCGGCGGCGGGAACCCCTGCCCGTAACCGGGCGGAGGTCCCGATGGCGGAAAGCCTCCTGGAGGAGGACTCTGGGGCGGATACCCGTGCGGAGGCGGGCCTGGCGGCCGGTAGCCACCCGGCGGTGGCCCCTGCGGCGGCCCGTACGGGTACGACATGGCGACTCCAACGAGGATGACCGGACGTACCCGCACATCGGTGCCGCCTGGCGGGTTCGTTACAAGCCGTGCTGCTATGAGCGCTGGTCGTCAACGCGGGCTCCGCAAGAGTCACCCTGCTACGTCTTCACAGCTCGCGTCGCCGATTCGGAGAGCCTTCGTACGCGCTGTGCACCGTTCCGCGGAATCACGCGTCCAACCGCGTCCGTACCCTTCTGCTCAGGAGTCCCAGATGCGTTTACATTCCCGCGTTGTCCTCGGCCTTATCGCGCTTGCCGGAGCGCTCCTCGTCTCACCGGTCCCCGCGCAGGCGGCCACTGCGCATTCGGGTGTCCTTCGAGGCGAAGGTGACGACGTCGTCCGCATCCCTGTCACGTCCAGGCCCAGCGTCGTGAAGCTGACCCACCAAGGCGAAAGCAACTTCGCCGTATGGACACTGACGACGAGCGGCAAGCAGGTGGATCTCCTCGCGAACGTCATCGGCGACTACAAGGGCACGGTCGCGTTCAACGTCAGCGGCCTTCACAAGATCCAGTCGATGAGCGTGAACGCCGACGGCCCTTGGACCCTGCAGGTCCTTCCGCTCGCCAAGGCTCGCCACTGGCCGATCAACGCGCAAGGAACGGGTTCGGACGTGCTGCGGCTCACCACGGCCAGCAAGGGGCTGCGTCGCCTGGCGCTTCGTCACGACGGGGAGTCCAACTTCGCGGTGTGGGCGCTCGACAATCGCGGCCAATACACCGACCTGCTCGTCAACAAGATCGGCACGTACAGGGGACGTGTCGCCCTTCCTCCTGGCACCCGATATGCCGCCATCACGGCGGACGGCACTTGGAGCATCACTCGCAACTAGGTAGCCCAAGACTCTGCACCGTGGGGCAACGGGCCCCGACCCGACATCCTGCTTGGCCGGCCCGTCGTAGGCGTCACAGGCGCCAGGTGATGGGGGTGGTGGGCTGGTAGCGGCAGGTGGCGCCGGTGGAGATGGTGGCGCGGAGGTGGGTGGCGAGTTCGGGGTGGGTGTGGGTGAGTTTGCGGAGGGTGTCGCGGATTCTGGCGGTCACCGTCTTGCGGGCGCGTTCGGCTTCGTCGCCCAGGCGGCGGGAGCGGCCGCCCAGCCCGGCGGCCGTGCGGAGCTCCTCCAGCAGGGCCGCTCGTTCGCGGTCGTACTCGGCCGCCCGGTCGTCGTCGCCGCGTTCGGCCGCCCGGTCGATCTCGTCGTCGAGGACGGACAGGCGGCGGCGGTAGCCGGCCTTGGCCTCCTCGTCGAGTACCGCGTCGCCGCCCATCCCGCGGGCGGCCAGCACGAGGTCGCCGCCCTCCGGGGCGAGCAGGTGCACGGCGGGGATGTCGGCGCCTGGATGGCCGAGCAGGTTGTGCAGGTCGCGCAGGCCCTTGGCGTCGGGCATATGGGCCAGCCGCCCGGCGAACCCGAGGGTCCAGACCTCGCCGTCCTTCCGGAAGTCGCCCGTGGGCGGGCCGAGGCCCTCGTCCGGTTCGGGGGCCTCGGGAGGCGCGGGACGGTCGTCGGCGACGGGCCGGGGGACGTCGGGCGCGGGCAGCGCCGGGAGGGTGTCGAGGACGTGGTGCATGCCGAGCTCGGCCGCCTCCCGACGGACCTCCTCCAGCAGGGGACGGGCCCGGCCCGGGTCGCCGCCGCCCAGGAGGGCTTCGGCCAGGCGGGCGCGGGCCAGGACCGACCACGGGCGGGCCCGCATGCGGTCGGCCGACCGGTAGGCCCGGGTGAACCCCTCGGCCGCCTCCTCCCACCGCTCCTCGGCCAGGTCGAGCACGGCGATCCACAGGTCGTAGGGCCCGCTGATGTCCCACCCGTAGTAGGACACCGCCCACCGCCCCCGGTACGGCAGCAGCGCGGCCCGCGCCCCGGCGGCCAGTTCCCGGTCGCGGGTGGCGGCGGCCAGCTCAGCCTGGAAACGCAGCCACAGCGGCTCGGTCATGCGCCCGACCGCCGCGCCGGCCAGGTGGTGGCGCAGCGCGGTGCCGACGTCGCCGGCCTGCAGGGCGGTCAGCGCCTCCAGCAGGGCGCGGTCGGGATGGCGGCCGGCCCTGAGCCTGCGCAGGGTGTCTTCCTGCTCCTCCACCCTGCCCTGGAGCCAGAGCATCGCCCAGCGGTGGTGGTCGAGCATGACGTCGAAGTCGTGGCTCTTGTCGTCGAGGGAGAGCCCTGTCATCAGCGACTCGGCCTCGGCGAAGCGGCCCGCGAGCGCGGCGACGATGCTGGCGTCGACGGACGTGGTGACGTTGAGGTGGGCGTCGTCGGTGCTGCGGCCCTTGGCCGCGTAGTCGTGGAACTGGGCGAGGTAGCGGGGGTCGCCCTCCTCGATCATGGCGACCCAGCGCAGGGCGCCGGCGTAGTGTTCGAGCTCCCGGTCGGAGGTGCGCCGGGCGACGGCGAGCAGCTCGTCGGTCAGGGCCACGCGCTCGCCCGCCGTGCCGGGGCCCCAGATGATGTCGTGGTGGGCCCACAGGCTGAAGGCCAGGACGTCGTCGTCGCCTCCCTGGCGGGCCTGGGCGGCGAGGTGGAAGACCAGGTCGAGGGCCAGGCGGTCGTCGGGGACCGGCTCGCCGACGAGGCCGGCGTGGGCCCGGCGCAGCCGGTCGAGCGAGGCGTCGTGGCCGTAGTGGGAGCGGAAGACCAGCGCGACGCGGGCGGTCAGCTCGGGGTCGCCGAGGCCGGTGGCAAGGGCGCCGGCCTCCTCGAACAGGGCGCGGGCCTCGTCGCGCTCGCCGCGGTGGTGCAGCTCTCTGCCGAGGTCGAGGCAGCTCAGCACGCGCCGGCGCGGCCCGGCCGCGGCGCTCACCTCGTGGGCGCGGCGCAGGTGGCCGAGCTCCTCCTCACCGGCGAGCCGGCTGCGGGCGGCGCGGGCGGCGGCCTTGAGGAGGTCGATCGCCCGCTCGGGGTCGAGGCGGTCGCCCGCCAGGTAGGCGTGCCTGGCCAGGTCGCTCGGCAACATCCGGCGGGCCAGGTCGGGGGTGCCGTCGAGGGCGCGGACGGTCGCCGCGTGCAGGTCGCGGACGTCGGCGACGGCGTCGTAGAGGGTCTCGCGGACCAGGTCGTGGGCGAAGGCGAACCGGCCGCCGCCCTTGGTCACCATCAGCTTGGCGATCACGGCCAGGTCGAGGAGGCGGTCGACATGTGCGACGGGGGCGGCCACGGCGGCGGCCAGCACCTGGCGGTGGAACTCGCGCCCGAGCACGGCCGCGGCGGGCAGCAGCTCCGACACCGGACGCGGCAGCAGGGACAGGCGGCGCAGCAACGCGTCGCGGACGCCCGGCGCGACGGCGGTGGCCGAACCGCCGCTGCGCCACAGCCTGGCGGTCTGCTCGACGAAGAACGGGTTTCCGCCCGTGCGCACGTGGACCTCGGCCACCAGGTCGGCGGGCGGGTCGTGACCGGCGGTGCGGGCCATGAGCGCGCCCACCCCGGCCTGGTCGAGGCCGGTGAGCGTGATGGAGGTGGCCTTGGCGACGAGCGGGGACAGCAGGTCGCGCAGCGGGTGGTCGACCGGCTCGACCTCGGCGTCGCGGTAGGTGCCGATGAGGAGCAGGCGCTCGAACCAGGTCTGCCGGGCGGCGAACTCCAGGAGCCTGAGCGAGGCGGGGTCGGCGGCGTGGAGGTCGTCGATGACGATCACGAGCGGGTGGTGCTGCGAGAGCGCCACCAGGGCGGTGGTGACCGCGTCGTAGATCTGGAACGCGGAGGCGGGGTCGGTGTCGGCGGCGGTGACGTCGATGTGCGGCTGGGCGAGCGCCGCCGCCTCGCCGAGGAGGGCGGCCAGGCTGCCCCCGGCCGCCTGCTCGGCCTCGGCCCATTCCTGGGGGGCGGCCGCGCGGCGCAGGGCGCGGATGACCTGGACCCAGGGCCAGTAGCCGGGGGCGCTGCCGGAGTCCCAGCAGGCGCCGCCGACCACGAGGGCGCCCCTGCGCCTGGCCTCGGCGGCGGCGCTGGTGACGAGCGTGGTCTTGCCGATGCCGGCCTCGCCGGTGACGAGGACCAGGCCGCCGTGGCTGTCGATCACCCGCGAGACCTCGGCACGCAGCAGCGCGGCGGGGTGGTCCCTGCCGATCAGCTCGTGTGGCCTGGCTTCGGTTGGCATGACACCCGCACGTTATCCGCCGCCACCGACAAAATCGCGTGGACGCCGCTACCAGGCGACCTCCAGCGCGGTCAGGCCGTACACGACGTTGAAGGAGCGGAACTCCGGCGTGGCCTCGGTCGGGCGCAGGCCGGGGAAGCGCTCGAAGAGCGCGGGGAAGGCGATCTTCATCTCCATGCGGGCGAGCGGCGCGCCCAGGCAGTGGTGGACGCCGTGGCCGAAGGCGACGTGGCCGGGGGCGCCGCGGGTGATGTCGAGGGTGTCGGGGTCGGCGATGAAGGCGGGGTCGCGGTTGGCGGCGGGCAGCGAGCACAGGATCATCTCACCCGCGCCGATGGTCCGGCCGCCCAGCTCGACCTCCCTGGACGTGAACTTGATCGTGCCGGAGTGGACGATGCTGAGCCAGCGCAGCAGTTCCTCGACCGTCGCGTCGATGCGCTCGGGCTCCTTGCGCAGCAGGGCTAGCTGGCCGGGGTTGCGCAGCAGGGCGAGCGTGCCGAGCGAGAGCATGTTGGAGGTCGTCTCGTGCCCGGCGAGCAGCAGCAGGTTGCCGATGCCGACGAGCTCGCTGGTGGTCAGGTCGTCGCCGTGCTCGCGGATGAGCATGCCGAGCAGGTCCTCGCCGGGGTCGGTGCGCATGCGGGTGACCAGGTCGCGCATGTACGCCCGCGACTCGAAGTTCGCCGCCACCCGCTCCTCGACCGGCAGCGACAGGTCCAGCATGCGCCCGGAGCGCCGCTGGAAGTCGGCCCGGTCCTCGTACGGGACGCCGAGCAGCTCGCAGATCACCAGGGACGGGATCGGCAGCGCGAACGACGACACCAGGTCGGCCGGGGAGCCTGTGGCCTCCATGGCGTCGAGGTGCTCGTTCACGATGTCCCTGATGCGGGGTTCCAGCCGCTTCATCCGGCGGATCGTGAACTCGGGCGTCAACATCCTGCGCAGCCGGGTGTGCTCGGGCGGGTCCTGGCCGAGCAGGTTGCCCGCGCGCAGTTCGGCGAGCTGTTCCTCGCTCAGCTCGGGCGCTCCCGGCATGCGGGCGGCGCCCTGCCTGGCGAGCTTGAAACGTTCGGCGTCGCCGAGGACCTCGCGGACGTCGGCGTACCGGGTCACCACCCACGCCTCCAGGCCGAGGAGGGCGTCGATGCGCTTGATCCGTTCCTGGTCGCGCACCTCGCCCAGCTCGGGGGCCGGATCGAACTCCACCCGCCGCATGTGCAGCGGCACCGCCGAGGACTCAGTCATGCAACGACCGTAACAAGTCCGGCGGCCGTCCTCTAGATCGTTTCCGTTCGGTGATCCGGCCGGCGGTTTCGGCCCGAGCTTGACGTGGGACGCGCGGCGCTTGGAGTATGCCGCTGATCACCGTGACGAATGGGAGCTAGTGTGCGCCAGACCGACATACCGGTACTGATCGCCGGAGGCGGGCCCGTAGGACTGGCGACGGCCGTGGAGCTGGCCCATCACGGGGTGCGCAGCATGGTCGTCGAACCGCGCGAGAGCGTGTCGTGGCTGCGTCCGCGCGCCAAGACCACGTCGGCGCGGTCGATGGAGCTGCTGCGCAGGTGGGGGCTGGCCGGGACGTTGCGCGCCCGTTCGCCGCTCGCGGTCTCCTGGTCGGACGAGGCGGTGTTCACGACCGGCCTGCTCGGCCGCGAGATCACCAGGATCGGCGGCTGCTTCGGACTCGACCTGACCGGCTCCGACCTGGCCGCCGAACCGGGCCAGCAGGTCGCGCAGCCGATCGTTGAGGAGGTGCTGCGCGAGGCCGCCGGTGACGCGCTGCTCACCGGCTGGCGGTTGACCGGCCTGCGCGAGGACGCCGACGGCGTCACCGCCGACCTGGCCTCCGCCGACGGCGACACCCGTCAGGTACGCGCCGCGTACGTCGTCGGCTGCGACGGCGCCCGCAGCGTGACGCGCGCCGCCATCGGCGCCCGCTACGAGGGCAGGCAGGACGCCAGGCCCAACTTCAACGTCGTCTTCCGCGCGCCCGGCCTGGCCGACCTGGTCCCCCACGGCCCCGCCGTGCACTACTGGGTGCTGAACCCGGCCCAGCCCGGCATGCTCGGCCGGCTCGACCTGGAGGACCTGTGGTGGTGCATCGCCCAGGGCGTCCCGGCCGAGGGCACCGACCCCGTACGCCTGGTGCGCAACCTGGTCGGGGCCGACGTCGAGGTCGAGATCCTGGCCACCGACCCGTGGACCGCGCGCATGCTGCTGGCCGACCGGTACGCCGGCGACCGGGTGTTCCTGGCGGGCGACGCCGCGCACCAGAACCCGCCCTACGGCGGCCACGGCTTCAACACCGGCATCGGGGACGCGGTCAACCTCGGCTGGAAGCTGGCCGCCGTACTGAACGGATGGGCGCCCGCCACCCTGCTGACCAGCTACGAGGCCGAACGGCGGCCGATCGCGGCGGACACGATCGAGTCCGCCGCCGCCAACATGGCCACGCTCGCGCCCGAACTGGCCGATCCCGCGCTGATGGGCTCGGAGGCGGAGTTCGCGCGGGTGCGCCCGGCCGTCGCGGAGGCGGTGCGGCGGACCAAGGACAACGAGTTCCACAGCCTGGACCTGGTGCTGGGGTACACGTACGCGGGGTCGCCGGTGGTGGCGGACGGGTGCGGCGAGCGGCTGCCGCACCGGTGGCTCGCTCCCGGCGAGTCGCTCTACGACCGGCTCGGGCCCGGGTTCAGCCTGGTGGGCGACCTGTCGTCGCCGGAGGCGAAGGTGCTGGTGGAGCGGGCGGCCGAGCTGGGCGTGCCGCTGCGGGAGGTGGACCTGCCGGACGCGGCGGGCACGCTCGCGCTCGTACGTCCCGACCAGCACGTGGCCTGGCGCCCGTCGTCCGGCCGGGACGCGGCCCACGCCCTGGACCTGGCGATCGGGCGTACGGGGTGAGCCGGTCTAGGGTGGGCGCATGCGTGTAGTGGTGATCGGGGCGAGCGGGCACATCGGCACCTACCTGGTCCCGCGGCTGGTGGACGCGGGGCACGACGTGGTCGCGGTCAGCCGGGGCAGGCGGGGGCCGTACACGCCGCACGGCGCGTGGGAGCGGGTCGCCACCGTGGTCGCCGACCGGGAGAGCGAGGAGGCCGAGGGCACGTTCGGACGGCGGATCGCCGAGCTGGAGGCCGACGTCGTCATCGACCTCATCTGCTTCACCGAGGCGAGCGCCCGGCACCTGGCCGGCGCGCTGGCCGGGCGGGTCCGGCAGTTCCTGCACTGCGGGACGATCTGGGTGCACGGCCCGAGCACCCGCGTCCCGACGACCGAAGACCGCCCGAAGCGTCCCATCGGCGAGTACGGCCGGCAGAAGGCCGCCATCGAGGCGTACCTGCTCGACCTGGCCGCGCGGGAGGGGTTCCCGGCCACGGTCGTCCATCCCGGGCACATCACCGGCCCCGGCTGGATCCCGGTCAACCCGGCCGGCAACCTCGATCCGGCCGTGTTCCAGGCGCTGGCCGACGGCGCGGAGGTGCGGCTGCCCAACCTGGGCATGGAGACCGTGCAGCACGTCCACGCCGACGACGTCGCCCGGCTGTTCGTGGACGCGCTGAACAACCCGGCCGCCGCCAGGGGCGAGAGCTTCCACTCGGTGGCCGTGACCGCGCTGACGCTGCGCGGCTACGCCGAGGCGGTGGCGGGCTGGTTCGGCAGGGAGGCGCGGCTGTCGTACCTGCCGTGGGAGCAGTGGCGGGAGACCGTGCCGGAGCGGGACGCCCGCGTCACCCACGACCACATCGCGCACAGCCCCCACTGCAGCATGGAGAAGGCCGGACGCCTGCTCGGCCACCGTCCCCGTCACACGTCGCTGGAGGCGGTCGCGGAGGCGGTCGACTGGCTGGTGGCGGCGGGCACCCTCACCCGCTGACCCCACCTGACCAGCGAGCGCACCGGACCCACGCACTAGAGTCACCCGCCATGACACCTTGGGAGATGGCCGCGGTCTTCGCGGCCGGCATCGGAGCAGGGGGCATCAACGCCGTCGTCGGTTCCGGGTCGCTGATCACGTTCCCGACGCTGCTGGCCGTCGGCCTGCCGCCGATCACCGCCAACGTCTCGAACAACATCGGCCTGGTGCCCGGCGGCGTGACCGGCGTCCTCGGCTACCGCACCGAGCTCCAGGGTCAGCGCGGCCGGCTGCTCCGTCTGGCCTCGGCCTCCGCGCTGGGTTCGCTGATCGGCGGGCTGCTGCTGCTCAACCTGCCCGAGCGCACGTTCACGGGTGTCGTCACGGTGCTGATCGGGCTGTCCTGCGTGCTGGTCCTGGCCCAGCCCAGGATCAGCCGGATGCTGGCCAGCCGTCCGCGGCAGGCGCACGGCGGGCCCTGGTTGTGGCTGGGCGTGCTGGCCGCCGGGGCGTACGGCGGCTACTTCGGGGCGGCCCAGGGCGTGCTGCTCATCGGCCTGCTCGGCATCTTCCTCGACGAGGAGCTCCAGCGCGTCAACGCCGCCAAGAACGTGCTCTCGCTCGTGGTCAACGCCACGGCCGCCGTCCTCTACACGCTGGTCGCCGACGTCGACTGGTGGGCCGTGCTGCTGGTGGCGCTCGGCTCGACGGTCGGCGGGTTCCTCGGCGCGCGGGTGGGACGCAGGCTGCCCGCGCCGGTGCTGCGCGGCGCGGTCGTCTGCATCGGGGTCGTGGCGATCGTCAAGCTCCTGACCGCCTAGCCGGCGTAGCGGAGTCAGCCCGCCATCCCAACGAAGAACGCCACCGGGACCAGCGCGAGGGTGAGGGCGAGCGCCCACCAGCGGGGCGCGGGGCCCGTCCGCAGCACCGCGACGCCCATGGGCACGAGCGCGACGGCGAGCCCGGCCAGGGCGGCCAGCGCGATCGGGTCGCTGCTGCCCTTGAGCACGCCGAGCGGCAGCCCGGCCGCCAGCGCCAGCGCGACGCATCTGGCCACGCCGACCGGCCCGGCCCCGAAGGCCCTGGCACGGAACGCGCCGACGGCCAGCACGAGCCAGCCGCCCATGATGCAGACGTTGACCGCCTTGAACACGTGGAAGGCCCCGTAGGTGCCGGCGACGACCCGCTGGGCCGCGTCCGGGCCGAGCGCGTCCACCAGCTGGAAGGCCAGATGGCTCACCCCTGCGTGGAACACCCTGCCGAACAGCCCCAGCACCGCCAGCGTCACGCCCCACCTGGCCAGGGCCGGGTGGGCGGCGCCGATCACCCGGCCGAGCGCGGTCACCGCGGGCCACAGCAGCACGGCGCCCGCGGCGTACAGGCTGTAGGAGAGCACCATGCGGCCCGGGTCGGCGGCGTAGGCGGCGAGCTGGCCGGGGAAGAAGTCGTCGGCGCCGAGCCGGAGCAGGACCCCGGCGAGGAGCAGCGCCGGGCCGAGCACCAGCCCGGTCCCCTCCGCCCAGCGCCCGGGGACCGTGATGTGCGTGATCGTCATGACCACCATCCAAGTGACGGACGCGTCCGGGCACATTGGGGCGGCCGCGAGGACCCGTACTCCACCTGGCACTACCCCGGCATGAAAGTTTCAGACGTTCTCGCAGGTCAGGACGGCTGGTGGGCGTCCTCGCATTGACGGGCCCGAACGCTGCGGCCCAGCATGACGCCGCGTTCCCCTCCTGGAAAGGGCACCCCGATGCAGACCTCGAAGGCGGCACTGACCGCCCTGGCCACGGTGGTGGCCGGAGCGGCTGTCGCCGTCGCGCTGACCACCACCCCGGCGGGCGCGGCGACCGGCACAGGGACCGGCTACCTGCACACCAGCGGCAACAAGATCCTCGACAGCACCGGGGCGACCGTCCGGCTGACCGGGATCAACTGGTTCGGCATGGAGACCGACAACAAGACCTTCCACGGCCTGTGGTCGAGCAACCCCTGGAAGAGCCAGATCGACAAGATGGCCTCGCTGGGTTATAACACGCTGCGGGTGCCGTACTCGAACGACGCGCTCAAGCCGGGGGCCGTCGCCACCGGGATCAACGACTACGTCAACCCCGACCTGGTCGGCCTGTCCCCCATGCAGATCCTGGACAAGGTCGTGGACTACGCGGGCGTCAAGGGCATGCGGATCATCCTCGACCGCCACCGCCCGACCGCGGCCGGTCAGTCCCCGCTCTGGTACGTCAGCGCCGCGCCCGAGAGCACCTGGATCAACGACTGGAAGACCCTGGCCCAGCACTACGCGAACAACCCCACGGTCATCGGCGCCGACCTGCACAACGAGCCGCACGCCGAGGGCACCAACCCCGCCGCGACCGGCGCCTGCTGGGGCTGCGGCGACCAGGCCCGCGACTGGCGCCTGGCGGCCGAACGGGCGGGCAACGCGGTCCTGGGCGTCAACCCCAACTGGCTGATCTTCGTCGAGGGCGTGAGCTGCCCGAGCGGCGGCCTGTCGAACGTCTGGGACAACGATCCCAGCAACGACGAGGACTGCGGCTGGTGGGGCGGCAACCTGTCGAAGGCCGGCCAGTACCCGGTACGGCTCAACGTGGCGAACCGCCTGGTCTACTCCCCGCACGAGTACGCGACCTCGGTCTACCACCAGACCTGGTTCGACGCCCCCGACTACCCCGCCAACATGCCCGCCATCTGGGACAAGTACTGGGGATACCTGTACAGGCAGAACATCGCGCCGATCATGATGGGCGAGTTCGGCACCACGCTGGCCTCGAACGTCGACAAGGTCTGGCTCCAGGAGCTCATGAAGTACACCGGGACCGGGGTGAACGGCATGTCGTTCACGTACTGGTCGTGGAACCCGAACTCGGGCGACACCGGCGGCATCGCCAATGACGACTGGACCACGATCAACCAGGCCAAGCAGGACATCCTGCAGCCGTACCTGATCCCGCCGGCCGGGGGCGGGAGCAACCCGACCACGTCGCCGACGGTGAACCCGCCGGGCCAGTGCACGGTCGCCTACAAGCAGACCAACGCCTGGCAGGGCGGCTTCCAGGGCGAGGTGACGGTGAAGAACACCGGCACGTCCCCGATCGGCAACTGGACCGCGACCTGGACGCTGCCCTCGGGGGTCACCCTGAACAACGCCTGGAACGCGGTGGTGACGGTGTCGGGCACGACCTGGACCGCCAAGGGGCCCGACTGGGCGAGGAACCTGGCGCCCGGGGCGTCGGTGGCGATCGGCTTCACCGCCAACGGCCCGGCGGCCACCCCCGCGAACACCGCCTGCTCCTGACCTCCCGCCGACCTCCCGCCCGCGTTCCCCCGCCCGGGGACGCGGGCGGGCGCGTGTAACCCGGAGGCCCAGGAAGGGGGCGGCTCGGTCAGGTGAAGGGCCGGGACATCTCGTCGAGCATCTCGGCCATGACCTGCCGCAACGAGCGCGACTGGCGCTCGTCCACCCACAGGTGCGACCCGAGACGCAGGGCCGTGAGGAACCCGGCCGCCACGACCCGGGGACGCACCGGGCTCTCCCGCTCGGAGATCGCCTCGGCCAGGTCGCGCTCCAGCGCCGCGTGGTTGGCGAGCTGCCGGGCGAGCAGCGACGGGTGCTGCTTGGCCAGGCGGGCGCGTACGGCCCACTCCCGCGCCGGCTCGCCCACCTCGTCGAACACGTCGTCGATCGCGCCGCGCAGCGCCTGCCAGGCGGTCCGGCCGGCCGGCTGGGCGCGCACCTTCTCGACCAGATCGCGGATGCGCTGCTCCTCGCCGTAGAGGACGGCGTCCTCCTTGCCGGCGAAGTAGTTGGAGAACGTGCGGCGCGAGATGTTGGCGGCGTCGGCGATGGTCTCGACGGTGACGGCGTCGAGGCCGTGCTCGCCGACCAGCCGCAGGGCCGCCTCGTGCACGGCCTGCCGCGTCTCGGCCTTCTTGCGCTCGCGCAGCCCGCCGGTGCTGTCCATGATGCGCCAAGCCTACCGTTCGGGAATATATGCTCAGCGGGCAAACTTTCCCATTGGGCATTGTTTTAACTTAGAGGAGGCCGCGCGTGAGCGCACCGACCGTCCCGGCCGCGCCGCCGGGTCAGATGAGCCATCGGCAGATCATGGAGGCCCTGAGCGGGCTGCTGCTCGTCCTGTTCGTGGCGATGATCAGCGGCACGATCGTGTCGGTCGCGCTGCCGCAGATCATCGGCGCGCTGAACGGCACGCAGTCGCAGTACACGTGGGTGATCACCGCGTCGCTGCTGGCGTCCACGGCCTCCACCCCGATCTGGGGCAAGCTGGCCGACCTGTTCAGCAAGAAGCTCCTGTTGCAGATCTCCATCGTGATCTTCATGGTCAGCTCGGTGGCCTGCGGCTTCGCCCAGGACACCGCCCAGCTCATCGCCTTCCGCGCCCTCCAGGGCCTGGGCATGGGCGCGTTGCAGGTCCTGGTCCAGGTGATCATCGCGGCGATGATCAGCCCGAAGGACCGGGGCAAGTACAACGGCTACCTCGGCGGCGTCATGGCCGTCGCGACCGTGGCCGGGCCGCTGCTCGGCGGCCTGATCGCGGACACCTCCTGGCTCGGCTGGCGCTGGTGCTTCTTCGTCGCGGCGCCGTTCACCGTGATCGCCTTCTTCCTGCTGCAGAAGACCCTGCGGGTGACCCACGTGCGCCGCGAGGGCGTCAAGGTCGACTACGTCGGCGCCACGCTGATCGCGCTCGGCGTCAGCGTGCTGCTCATCTGGGTGACCTTCGTCGGCAACTCCTTCGACTGGCTGTCCTGGCAGACCGCCGCGATGGTGCTCGGCGGCGTCGCCGTCCTGGCGATCGCGACCTGGGTGGAGACCGCGGTCAAGGAGCCGGTCGTGCCGCTGCACGTCATCCGCCGCCGTACCCCGGCGCTGGCCATCCTGGCGAGCCTCGCGGTGGGCATGGCGATGTTCGGCGGCTCGGTCTTCCTCGGCCAGTACTTCCAGATCGGCCGCGGCTACAGCCCGACCGAGGCGGGCCTGCTGACGATCCCGATGATGCTCGGCGTGCTGCTGTCCTCGGCGATCTCCGGGCGCATGGTGTCGAGGAGCGGGAACGTCAAGCCGTACATCGTGACCGGGTCGATCGTGCTGACCGTCGGGTTCCTGGTGTTGTCCCTGATGGACCACGAGACCTCGCTCGTGCTCATCGCCGGCGCGATGGTGCTGGTCGGCGCGGGCGTCGGCATGTCGATGCAGAACCTCGTCCTCGCGATCCAGAACACCGTGCCGCTGCGGGAACTGGGCGCGGCCAGCGGGGCCGTGACGTTCTTCCGCTCGCTGGGCGGCACGGTGGGCGTGTCGGTGCTCGGCGCGGTGCTGGCCAACCGGGTCGCGACGGGCATCGCCGAAGGGCTGGCCAAGGCGGGCATCGACCCGGCCAAGGCGGCCGCGGGCGGCAAGAGCACGCTGAACATCGCGGCGCTGCCGGAGCCGTTCAAGGGCATCGTCCGGGCCGCGTACGGGGACGCCACCGGGCACATCTTCCTGATCTCGGCGGGCATCGCCGTGGTCGGCGTGATCGCCACCCTGTTCCTCAAGCCGACCAAGCTCCGCGACAGCGTGGACCTGGCCGAACCCGCCCCGGCGAGCGACGGCAAGACCCCCGTCGCCCCCTGAGACGCCGCCCGCGCGGGTCAGGGCGGTGGAGGGCGCCGGGACCACCGGCGCCACCAAGGGCATGTCATTTGACCGGAAAACAGAGGGTTGACCCGCGATGACCTGTGATGGATAACAGTATTCCGACAGGGGGAGTAAACCTGCACTGTTACGGAGACCCCGATGACAAGCCTGGCTTCTCCTGGGTTGATCGGGCGTGACGTTCAGTTACGCTCACTCACCGACGCCATCACCGGCCCTCCGGCCGTCATCCTCGTGCAGGGTGAGGCGGGCATCGGAAAAACCCGGCTGGTCCGAGCCGCGCTCGACCAGTTGCCCGACGGCGAACGCACCGTCCTGATCGGCCATTGCCACCAGATCCGCGAGCCGTTCCCGTACGGCCCGGTGTTCGACGCCCTGCGGCACGTCGCGGGGGCGCTGCCGGAGACCGGCACGCTCAACCCGGTCACCGGCGCCCTGCGCGGATACCTGCCGGAACTGGCCGGGCATCTGCCGCCGGCGCCGTCCCCGCCGCCCCTGGACGACCCCCGCGCCGAGCGCCACCGCCTGTTCCGCGCGGTGCACGCCCTGCTGGCCGCGGCGGGCCCCGCGGTGCTGGTGATCGAGGATCTCCACTGGGCCGACGACGGCACCCGTGACCTGCTGCGCTTCCTCACCGACCAGCCGCCGGCGGGGCTCGCGCTGGTGGTGACGTTCCGCCGGGAGGGGCTGCCGGTGCCGGGGCTGCCGTTCGGGCGCGCGTACCGGCGTCCGCCGGGGGTGCGCAGCGAGGTGATCTCGCTGTCGCCGCTCGACGTCGAAGGGGTGCGCAGCCTGACCGGGGCGTTGCTCGGCCGTTCGACGCTGACCTCCGAGTTCGTCACGAAGCTGCGCGACCGCACGGCGGGGGTGCCGTTCGTGATCGAGGAGGTGGTGCGCTCGTTGCTCGACGACGAGGGCCAGTTACTCGGCGGCGAGGAGGAGCCTGAGGTCCTGGAGCGCATGGCCGTCCCGCTGCTGCTGCGCGAGGCGATGGCCGAACAGCTCACCGGGCTCTCACCGGCCGCGCTGCACGCCGTGCACGCCGCCGCCGTGCTCGGGCTGCCCGCCGACGAGCAGCTCATCGCCGCCGTCTCCGGCCACCCGCTGGGCGACGGGCTGAGCCAGGCGCTGAAGGCCGGCGTCCTGCTCGAACAGCACGACGGCCAGTACGGCTTCCGCCACGCCCTCGCCCAGCAGGCCGTCTACGACGCGATCCCCGGCCCCGACCGGCGGCTCACCCACCAGCGGGCGGTGAGCGCCCTGTCGGCCCTCTCCCCGCCGCCGCTCGTCCAGCTCGCCTACCACGCTCGGCGCGCGGGCGACTTCGAGTCCTGGCAGCGGCACGGCCCGGCGGCGGCCGACCACGCCGCCGCCATGGGCGACATCCCGCTCGCCGTCGAGGTGCTGGCCGGCATGCTGGCCGACCCGAAGCTCCCGCACGACGCCCGCGGCCCGCTCGCGCTGCGGCTCAGCAGGGTGGCCGCGATCGGGCTGTCCTACCGGCGGGTGGTGCGCTCGCTGCGCCACCTGCTGGCCGAGGACTTCCTGTCCCGGCACGTACGCGGCGAGGCCCGGCTCAACCTGGGCGTGCTGCTGTCCAACCAGGCCGGCGTGGTCGCCGCGGGCCGCCAGGAGATCCTGCTCGCCCTCCCCGACCTGCACGACCGGCCGAGCCTGGCCGCGCGCGGACTGGCGCTGCTGGCGATGCCCGCCTGGGGCGACGAGCCGCTGGCCGCCCACGAGGAGTGGATGAACCAGGCGGAGAAGCTGCTGGCCACCGTCGAGCACCAGGATCCCGAGCTGACCGCCGCCGTGCACGCCAACAAGATCAGCCTGGCCATGATGCTGGGCTCGGCGGACGCCTTCGACCTGGCCGCGACGCTGCCCGCGAACGACCCGTCGACGGCGGTGCGCAGGCAGGTCGCCCGCGGTTACGCCAACCTGTTCGACGCGGCCATCGCGCTCGGCCACTACGCGACGGCCGAGCGCTTCGCCGACCAGAGCAGGCGCATCGCCGAGGAGACGGGCGCGCAGTACCCGGTGTTCCTGGTGGAGATGTCCTCGATCCGGCTCGCCCTGCTGACCGGCCGCTGGGAGGGCCTGCGGGAGCGGGCGGTCGCGGCGGTCGAGATGACGGCCGAGGCGCCGCTGCTGGCCGTGGACGCCCGGCTGGCGCTGGGCGTGCTGGCCCTGGCCAGGGGCGAGTGGGAGGAGGCCGCCGAGCACCTGATGGCGACGGGGGTCAACGACCTGGAGTCGGGGTTCCTGCCGGTCGCCGCCGTGGCCTCGGGCGGCCTGATCGAGCTGCACCTGACCCGCGACTGCCCGCACGAGGCGCTGGCCGAGGCCGAACGGGGGGTGGCCAGGCTGCGGCGCAAGGGCATGTGGGTGTGGGGCGACCAGCTCGTGCCGCCGGCCGTGGCCGCGCTGCTGAAGGCCGGACGGGCGGAGGAGGCGGAGGAGCTGGTGGCCGAGTTCGCGGCGGGCATCGAGGGCCGGGACGCCCCCTCCGCGCACGCCGGCCTCGAGGCGGCGACCGGCTCGCTGGCCCTGGACCGGGGCGCGTACGAGGAGGCGGCCCGGTGTTTCGCCAGGGCGCGGGCGGCGTACGAGGCGATGCCCAGGCCGTACAGCGTGGCCAGGACGGCCGAGTCCGAGGCGGCGGCCCGGCTGGCGACGGGCGACCGGGCCCGCGCCGCGGACCTGATCGCGGACGCCTGCGAACGGTACGCCGGCCTCGGCGCGACCCACGACGCCGCCCGCTGCCGCCACCTGCTGCGCGAGATCGGGCCGGGCAGCGCGCCGCGCAGGGGCAGGAAGGGCCGCAGCGGGGTGTTGTCGCCCCGCGAGGCCGAGGTGGCCCGGCTGGTCGCGCTTGGCCGGACGAACAGGGAGATCGCCGAGGTGCTGTTCCTGTCGCGGCGGACGGTGGACACGCACGTCGCGCGGGTGCTGCAGAAGCTCGGCGTACGAACCCGCAACGACGTGAAGGAGCCCCGGCCGGATGACCGGCCGGGGCCCCCTGCCCCTGAGTTCGACGGTTAGACCGTGATGCTCCAGGAGTCCAGGAAACCGGTGTCACCGAGGTAGACGTCCTCGATGTCGAGGGTCCAGGTGCCGGCCGCCTGCTGGCTGACCGGGACCGAGAAGGTCCTGGTGCCGTACTGCGTGCAGGTGGTGCCGCCGTAGGCGTCGACCACGTACCAGGTGCCGTTCGGGCCGCGGAGCCAGATGTCGAGGTCCTCGGCGCAGGTGTGGCTGATCGTGATGGACACCTTGACCGGGGAGGCCGCGGTGCCCGACGCCGTGGACGTGATCGAGCTCTGGGTGTTGGCGTAGTCGCTGATCTGGTAGTCGGTGTCGTTGGTGAACGTCCGGCCGCCCGAGGTGCCCTGGACGGTCAGCGTGTACGTCGTGGTGTGGTTGATCGTCTCGCCCGTGCCGGTCACGGTGATCGGGTAGGCGCCCGCCGGGGTGGTGGGCGAGGTCGCGATCGACAGGCTGGACGAGCCGCCCGACGTGATGCTGGCCGGGTTGAACGAGGCCGTGGCGCCGGTCGGCAGGCCGCTCGCGGACAGGTTCACCGTCTGGGCGGTCCCGTTCGTGGTGGTCGAGCCGATCGTCGTGGTGGCGGTGGAGCCGGCCTGCACCGTGCCCGAGCCGGGGTTGGCGGAGAGCGAGAAGTCACGCGGCTGGGTGGTGCCGCCGACCGCCTGCTTCCAGATGGCGTACGCCGCGGCGTCGGCCGCCCGGTCGAGAACGGTGTCGTTGATGTTGGAGGTGGTGTCGCAGGAGGAGTGGTAGCAGGAGTCGTAGGCCCTGTTGGCCGTGCCGCCCCACTTGGTCGCCTGCGCCGAGGTCTTGATGGCGCTCGCGCCCGCCGCCACGCCCGAGCTGGCGATGCCGGCGTTGCGGAAGGAGGCGTCGTCGGAGCGGTTGGCGCCCTCGGTGTTCTCCTCCGGCTGCAGGTTCAGCTTGTCGTAGAACTCCTTCAGGTAGGACGCGCCCGTGGTGGTGATGTTGTTGATGAAGTAACCACCGTTGGGCGAGCCGACCATGTCGTAGTTGTAGTAGACCTTGATCTTCGAGCGGTCGGCCGAGCTCAGCGAGGCGACGTACGCCTCGGAGCCGTTGAGGCCCTGCTCCTCGTCGGTCCACCAGCCGAACCGCACGTGCTTGGTGAGCGTGGGGTTCTTCTGGGCCAGGGTCAGCGCGACCTCAAGCAGAGTGGACGAGCCGGAGCCGTTGTCGTTGATGCCCGGTCCCGCGGACACGCTGTCCAGGTGGGCGCCGGACATGATGACCTGGTTGGCGTCGCCGCCGGGCCAGTCGGCGATCAGGTTCGGGCCCGCGCCGCTGGTGCAGTAGGAGACGCTGCAGGTCTGGCGGGTCACGGTGTACCCGGCCGCCTGGAGCTTCTGCTCGACGTAGGAGACCGACTGGAGGTAGCCCTGGCCGGTGGACCTGCGGTTGCCGCCGTTCGCGGTGGCGATGCTCTGGAGCTGCGCCAGGTGCGTCTTGATGTTGGTGACACTGACGTCAGGCGGGTCCTGGCCGCCGGGGCCGCCGCCGCCGACCGTCAGGGTGTACGTCGCGGTGTGCGTGGTCGAGCCGGTGCCCGTGATGGTGATCGGGTAGGTGCCCTGCGCGGTGGACGCGCCGACCGACAGCGTCAGCGTCGAGGAGTTGCCGGAGGTCACCGACGCCGGGTTGAAGCTGGCGGTGGTGCCGCTGGGCAGGCCGGAGGCGGTCAGGGTGACCGTCTGGGCGCTGCCCGAGGTGGTCTGGGTGTTGACCGTGGTGGAGGCGGTCCCGCCCGGCTGGGCGCTGCCGGAGGAGGAGCTGAGTGTCAGCGAGAAGTCGGGGCCGGCGGTGCCGCAGGCCGGTTCGCCGGAGGCCGCGGTGACGCTCACCGCGCTCCAGGCCGCCTTGGTGCTGTTGCACT
>NZ_JBEYTJ010000039.1:0-38286 GCF_040642995.1 Nonomuraea sp. NPDC047529
GGCCCGGGGGCGGACGAGTGCGGGTGAGGAGGCCCGTCAGCGGTCGCGATCACCCGCGGGGCTCACGGGATCCCGCCTCAGCTCTTCACCGCAGGAAGCTGGTCCGTCCACTCGGTGGTCACGGAGATGAACTCGGCGCTGAACGCCAAGTCGCCGTCGTCGACGAGGATGAGGTTGGCGCGGACCACCCGGGCCTTCTCGGGATCGATGACCAGTTCGATGTCCGTGCCGTCGTCGGGGTCCGGAAGGCTCAGACGCTGGCCGCCTTCGACCGCGCCCATGTTCACCACCCCCGGTGTCGCGGCGAGCGCGCGGAACGCGGCCGAGCGGACCGCCGCGGGCGTCGGCAGGTCGGTGATCAGCGCGAGCAGGGTGAGGGTGGGATCGCCGCGGATCTCGGACGCGGACATGTCCGTCTCTCTGCCTTCGCGCGCGACGATCCACGCCTTCAGCGCCTCCGGGTCCGTCGGCAGCGCTTCGAGCTCCTCGAAGCTCACCTTGGCGCCCTTGAGCCTGAGCGTCTTCGAGTCCGGCGCCTGGATGACGGCGCCGGCGTGATCCCCCGGCACGGCCTTGGTCCAGCGCTTGCCGTCGCGCCTGGTCCAGCTCTCTATCGGCGGCGGGGCGTCCGACGCGAGCCACCGACGCGTGACGTGCCAGTACGTCCCGGAGCCCTGGGGCGTACGTTCCGCGTGGACGGCGGCCATGAGCAGGACCTCCTTGCCCGTGACCGGTGCGCCGCCGTTCGTGGGCGCCCCCGTGGCGAACACGACCGCCGCGACGGCACCGGCGGCGGCCAGGGCGACACCCGGGACGAACCAGCCGGCACGCCGGCGTGCCCGGCCCGCCAGCACCCTTCGCTCCAGGCGCTCCCTGCCGCGCGCGACCGCCCCGGCGGACGGCTCCGGCTCGTCCAGCAAGGTGGCGATCTCTTCCAGGTCATCCATGGGTGGTCTCCTTGTCGGTGAGGGCCTGGATCTTGGCGCGGGCCCGGCTGAGCCGCGACCCCACGGTGCCGAGGGAAATGCCGAGCGCCTGGGCGATCTCGTTGTAGCTGAGCTGGCCCAGCGCCAGGAGCAGCAGCACGTCACGCTCGCCGCCGTTCAGCGAGGCGAGCGCCTTCGCCAGGTACGGCTGCGCGGTCGCGGACGTGACGACCCGGTTCTCGTGCCCCTCCACGACCGGCGCGGGGTCCAGCCGGGCCAGCGCCTTGTAGCGGCGGGCCTCCTTGTGGCGGTGCCTGGCCACCAGGTTGGTGGCGAAGCCGAGCAGCCAGGGCCGCAGACCACCTATTTCCGGGTTGAACCGGTCACGCCGGTCGAACGCCAGCAGGAACGTCTCCGCCGCGATGTCCTCGGCCACCTGGCTGCCCAGGCGTCCCGCCACGTACCGGTAGACGTCATGGAAATACCGGTCGTACACGGCGGTGAACAGCTCAGGGTTCCGCCGGTAGCCGGCGACGAGGTCGGCGTCGGCCACCTGCTCGCCCACGTGGGCGGTCATGTGCCGGTCTTTGTCATGAGTGTGCCTTCCGGTGGGTGATCATTACATTCACCCACCCTTCGCGGCGCACGCGGTCTTTCTTCCCGACCGCCGACCCACGGCTGCGGCTAGCGGGGGTCCTCCCAGGTGAACCCGTGCTCGAACGTCTGCTCGGCCAGCGCCTTCTGACCGGCGAGGTTGGGGTGGAAGAAGTCCCACTTGCTGACGTGGCCGAGCGTGAACGGGAAGGAGAAGATCGCGCCCTCGTCGGTGTCGCAGGCCGGCCCCATGGCCTGGCACGCCTGCGCCGCCTCCTGGTTGTAGGCCATCACCCGCGCCCGCACCCGCGCCCGGCGCTCGACGTCGGCCTTCCTCATCGAGGCCGGGTCGGCCAGCATGGTCTGGCAGACCTTCCCGATGGTCCAGAACGTACGGGCCAGCGGGTTGCCCTTGCCGACCTGCCACAGCCGCCGCAGGTCGGGGACGCTGGCGATGAACACCCTGGCCTGCGGCATGCCGGCGCGCAAGGCCGACAACGCGGCGTCCATCCGCCGGCGGTAGAGCGCGACCGGCGTCATCTCCCGCTCGGTGCGCTTGCAGGCGTCCTGGGCGCCTATGAGGATCGTCACATAATCGGCCTTCGCCTCGATCGCCTTGTTCACCTGGCCGAGCAGATCGGCGCTCGTCGAACCCGGCACGGCGAAGTTCTCGCGATGGAGCGTTCCAGCCAGACTCCGCAGCCGCAGGTAATGGCTGTCCACCGCCGCGTTGTCGCCCGCCGCCCACGAACGGGCCGCGCAGGAGACGTACCAGCCGCAGGAGTTGAAGCCCGTGGAGATCGAGTCGCCCAGCGCCGCCATCGTCTCAGGGACGGGCTGAGCTGCGGCGACGGCCTGCGCGGGCCCTGCGGCGGCCAGGACGAGGAGGGCGGTGACGACGGGGGGAAGGCGACCGATCATGGCCCTAAGGTAGGGAGTCGATCAAGGCGGCACCATGTCCTCAAGGCGAGGTCTGCCATTTCAGGACCGTCTTCCTATCACCGCTTGACAGCCTGTACGCGGGCAGGTTGCCCACATCCCAGGTCAAGATCCGGTTTTTTCCTGGTTCGCGGGTAGTAACACCGCATTCACGGGGGTCCGAGTCGAACGTGTTCAGTTCCCGCATAGAGTGTGTTGAGTGAGTGTCGCGCTCGGAACAACCCGCCCGCTACCGGTTCGCACCACCCCCGTCGGCGACCCCGGTGACCTGCTGGCATCCCTCCCGAAGACGGCGCCCTACGCCTGGATCAGGAACGGCGAGGGCCTGGTGGGATGGGGTCAGGCCGCCCGCGTCGCCGTGCCGCCGGGCCCCGGCCGCTTCGCCTGGGCCCGCGAGTGGCTGCGCACCGTCCTCGGCGACGCGCCCGCCGACGACGCCGGGCGCTCCCCCGGCTCCGGCTCCGGTCCCGTGGCCTTCGGCAGCTTCACCTTCGACGAGGACGCCCCCGGGTCGGTGCTCGTCGTCCCCCGCGCCGTGCTGGCCCGCCGCGGCGGGCGGGCCTGGCTCACCACCGTCGGCGAGGCCCCGCTGGAGACGTTCAGCCCCATCCGCGAGCCCGGCCGCATCAGCTACGGCGACGGCAGCCTCACCGCGCCCCAATGGGAGCACGTCGTCGCCCGGGCCGCCCGCCGCATCCGCGACGGCGAGCTGGAGAAGGTCGTGCTCGCCCGCGACCTGCTCGCCACCGCCGAGCACCCCATCGACGTGCGCCTGCTGCTGACCCGGCTGGCCCGGCGCTACCCCGAGTGCTACACCTTCTCCGTGGCCGGGCTCGTCGGCGCCACCCCCGAGCTGCTCATCCGCCGCACCGGACAGGAGATCGAATCCCTCGTCCTGGCCGGCACCACCGCCCGCGGCACCGGCCCGGCCGACGACGTCGCCCGCGGCGCCGCGCTGTTCGCCTCCCCGAAGGACCGCCACGAGCACGAGTGCGCCATCGCCTCCGTGCGCCAGACCCTCGCCCCGCTCTGCGCCTCGCTCGACACCCCCGACGAGCCCGAGCTCCTCGTGCTGCCCAACGTCCAGCACCTGGCCAGCCACGTCACCGGGCGGCTGGCCGACGGCGCGTCCGTGCTCGACGTGGTGGCCGCCATGCACCCCACCGCCGCCGTCGGCGGCACCCCGACCGACACCGCCATCAAGGTCATCCGCGAGCTGGAGGGCATGGACCGCGCCGGCTACGCGGGCCCCGTCGGCTGGATCGACGCCCACGGCGACGGCGAATGGGGCATCGCCCTGCGCTCGGGGCTGATCGAGGGCAACCGCGCCCGGCTGTTCGCCGGCGGCGGCATCATGGGCGACTCCGACCCGGCCGCCGAACTGGCCGAGGCCCAGGCCAAGTTCCGCGTCATGCAGTACGCACTGGAGGGCTGAACGACCTCAGCCCGGCACGTGCACGCCCTCGCCCACCTCGACGCGCGCCCGGCCGGCCGTCAGCGCGGCCACCCACTCGGCGAACGCCGCCACCTCGTCCTCCCCCACCGCCACCGCGAACGTCACCCCGGCCGCGTAGGTCACCTCGCGCAGCGCGAAGCGGGAGGCGCGCAGGTCGTTCTCGACCCGGCCCGCCTGGTCGTGGGCCACCGACACGCTGACCAGCCTGGCCGGGACCATCCGCACCGGCTGCACCAGGTCGAGCGTCTCGGTCACCGCTCCGCCGTAGGCGCGCACCAACCCGCCGGCGCCCAGCAGCACGCCGCCGAAATAGCGCGTGACCACCGCGACCACGTCGTTGAACCCCCGGCCGACCAGCGCCTGGACCATCGGCGTGCCCGCCGTGCCGCCGGGCTCGCCGTCGTCGTCGCCCTTCTGCAGCCGCTGCCCGATCACGTACGCCGTGCAGTTGTGGGTGGCGCCGGCGTGCTCGCGGCGGCGGCCGGCGATGAAGGCGGCGGCCTCCTCGACGGTACGGGCGGGGGCCAGCGCGCAGACGAACCGGGAGCGGCGCACCTCGGTCTCGTGCTCGACGCCGGCCGCGAGGGTGAGGTACGGCTGGGACACGTCCGCCAGGCTACCTCCTTTACGTTGTAGATTCACTGGACAGGGTTTGAGCGGGATGCACGGGAGGCGCCCCTCCGCTGTGCGGGACGCACACGATCGATGCGCCGTCCGGCGCATACGGTGCGGCGCATGACCTATCGCGTCGCCATGGACATCGGCGGCACCTTTACCGACGTCGTCTGCTACGACGAGCGCACGGGGGCCGTCACCGCCTCGAAGGCGCCCACCACACCGGGGGACCTGGCCGAGGGCGTGTTCGCCGCGCTCGGCCGGGTCGTGGACGACCCCGCGGCCATCTCGTTCTTCGTGCACGGCACCACCCAGGGCCTCAACGCGCTGCTGGAGCGCAAGGGCGCGCGGGTGCTGCTGCTGGCGAGCCGGGGCGCCGGGGACGTCTACCGGATCGCCCGCGGCAACCGCGACCGCATGTTCGACCTGCGCTACCGCAAGCCGTCGCCGCTCGTGCCGCCCCGGGACGTCATGGAGGCCGGCGGCCGCCTGGACTTCCGGGGCCGCGAGCTCGAACCCCTCGACGAGGAGGCGGTGCGGCTGGCCGCCCGGCGGGCCCGCGAGGAGGGCTTCGACGCCGTCGCCGTGTGCCTGCTGTTCTCCTTCGCCGACCCGGCGCACGAGCTGCGGGCCGGTGAGATCCTGCGGGCCGAGCTGGGCGAGGACGTGCTCGTGGTGCTCTCGCACGAGGTCGCGCGGGAGTGGCGCGAGTACGAGCGCACCTCCTCGGCGGTGCTGGAGGCCTACACCGGGCCGGTCGTGCGCCGGTACCTGGCCAGGATCGAGCGGCGCTTCGCCGAGCGCGGCCTGCCGGTGCCGGTGCACGTGATGCAGTCGTCGGGCGGCCTGGTCAACGCCTCGTACGCGATGCGGCGGCCGTTGCAGACCCTGCTGTCGGGGCCGGTCGGCGGCACGATGGGCGGGGTCGCCGCGGCCCGCATGCTGGGCCGGGAGAACGCGATCTGCGTGGACATGGGCGGCACCTCCTTCGACGTCTCGCTCGTGGTGAACGGGCGTCCCGACGTCAGCGCCGAGGCCCGCATCGAGGGCTACCCGGTGCTCATGCCCGTCGTGAACCTGCACACCATCGGCGCGGGCGGCGGCTCGATCGCCTACGCCGAGGCGGGCGCGCTGCGCGTCGGCCCCGAGTCGGCCGGGGCCGTGCCCGGTCCGGCCTGCTACGGCCGGGGCGGCACGCGGCCCACCGTGACCGACGCGAACGTGGTGCTCGGCCGGGTGGACCCGGCCTGGTTCGCGGGCGGGCTGATGACGCTGGACGAGGAGGCGGCCGGCGCGGCCGTGGTCACGCTGGCCGAGGAACTGGGCCTGGACCCCCTGCGGCTGGCCGAGGGCGTGTGCGACGTGGCCAACGCCAAGATGGCCCAGGCGATCCGCACGCTGACGGTCGAGCACGGGGTCGAGCCGCGGGAGTTCGCGCTGGTCGCCTTCGGCGGCGCGGGGGCGATGCACGCGGTGTTCATCGCCCGCGAGCTGGGCATCTCCGAGGTCGTCGTCCCGCGCTTCCCGGGCGCGTTCTCGGCCTGGGGGATGCTGGAGGCGGACGTGCGCCGGGACCTGACGCGGCCCTACTTCCGGCCGCAGGACGCGCTCGACGGCCCCGGCATGTCCCGGCACCTGGTCGCCTTGGAGCGGGAGGCGCTGGACGCGCTGGCCGGGCAGGGCGTCCCGGAGGAGCGGCGCAGGGTCGAGCACGCCGTGGACCTGCGCTACGAGGGCCAGGACTACACGCTCACCATCCCGCTGCGCGACGCCGCCGAACCCGGCGAGCCGGGCTTCCTCGACACGATCGCGGCCCGCTACGCCGAGGCCCACACCAGCCGGTACGGCCACGCGACCCCCGAGGCGCCGGTCGAGTTCGTCATGCTGCGCAGCACCGGGTTCGGCTCGTTCCCGCGCGCCGCCGCCACGGCCGCCGAGGCGCCGGAGGAGACGGCGGCGGGCGTCCGGGACGTGATCTTCGACGGCGTGCCGCACCGCACGCCCGTGCTGCGGCGGGCGGGCCTGTCCGGCTCGTTCGCCGGGCCCGCGATCGTGGTCGAGGAGACCGCGACCACGGTCATCCCGCCGGGCTGCCTGGCGGCCATCGACGACAACGGCTTCCTCATCGTGAAGGTGGACGTCCAGTGATCGACCCAGTGACGACCGAGATCATCCGGTGTGCCCTGTTGCAGGCCGCCGAGGACATGAACACCACCCTGATCCGCAGCTCGTACACGCCCGTGATCTACGAGGCCAAGGACTGCGCGGTGGCGCTGCTCGACCGCGACCACAACGTGCTCGGGCAGTCGTCCGGGCTGCCGATCTTCCTGGGCAACCTGGAGGTGTGCACCCGCGAGACCGAGCGCCTGTACGGCCGCGAGGTGTGGCAGGAGGGCGACGTGTGGGTGCTGAACGACTCCTACGTCGGCGGCACCCACCTCAACGACGTCACCGTCTACGGCCCGATCTTCGCCGACGGCGAGCTGGCCGGGTTCGCCGCCTCGCGGGCGCACTGGCTGGACGTCGGCTCCAAGGACCCCGGCGGCTCGATGAACTCCACGTCGATCTTCCAGGAGGGCCTGCGGCTGGGCCCGGTCAAGGTGTACGCGGGCGGGCAGCCGTGCCGCGACCTGCACGAGGTGATCGCCAGGAACGTGCGCTTCCCGCACGCCACGCTCGGCGACATGCGGGCCCAGGTGAGCTGCGCGATGACCGGGCAGCGGCGGCTGCGGGAGATCGTCTCGCGCTGGGGCCTGGAGACGGTCATGGCCGCCCGGGACCAGATCTTCGCCCAGACCGAGCGCATGGAACGCCAGGCCATCGCCGCCATCCCCGACGGCGTGTACGAGGCGTCCGGCTTCCTCGACAACGACGGCATCGACCTGGACACGCCGCTGCCGGTGAACGTGACGGTCACGGTGTCGGGCGAGTCGATGCACGTAGACCTGACCGACTGCGCCGACCAGGCGCTCGGCCCGGTCAACTGCGGCGCCGCGCAGGCCGTGGCGGCGGTGCGGGTGGGGTACAAGCTGCTGGTGTCGGGGGACGTGCCGCTGAACGGGGGCTCGTTCCGTCCGCTGAGCGTCGAGACCCGGCCGGGTTCGATGCTGGCCGCGCGGGCCCCGGCGGCGTGCCAGTACTACTACTCCCATCTCGGGCTGCTCATCGACCTGGTGGTCAAGGCGCTGGCCCCGGTGCTGCCGGGCAAGGCGGCGGCGGCCTCGTACGGGGACTCGATGATCGTGCAGTTCACCGGGACGGACCCGCGCACCGGCAAGCTGTACGTCTCCCAGGAGGCCACGGTCGGCGGCTGGGGGGCGTGGGAGGGCGGCGACGGCGAGTCCTGCCTGATCAACAACGTCAACGGCTCGCTGCGGGACATGCCCATCGAGGTGCTGGAGACGCTGTTCCCGGTCCGGGTGCGCCGCTACGAGCTGCGTCCGGGCACCGGCGGCGCCGGGCAGTGGCGCGGCGGCGACGGCGTGGTGCGCGAGTACGAGTTCTGCGGCGACACCTCGCTGTCGCTGTGGTTCGAGCGCTCGGTCACGCCCGCGTGGGGCCTGGCCGGCGGCGCGGCGGGCGCTCCCCCACGGGTGACGCTCAACCCGGGCACGGCGGGCGAGCGCGAGATGCTCAAGGTCAACGCGCTGCCGGTGTCGGCCGGTGACGTGCTGCGCTGCGAGTCGGGCGGAGGCGGCGGCTACGGCCCCGCCGATGGCCGTTCCCCGCAGGCGCGGGCCGCCGACCTGGCCGAGGGCATGATCACGAACTGATCCGCGTTCGCCCGAAAATCGCACGGATTGTTCCCCGGTCTGTGAAGATGATCGACAACGCGGGGGCACGCGCGGCCTGGGGAGGCTGTGTCCCCGCCATGACCATCTTCACGAGGGGACTTCCATGACCATGTTACGAACGCGCCTTCTGGCCGGCTCCGCCGCGCTCGCCGCGGGCCTGGCCGGCGTCGCCGTGCTGACGCCGGCCGCGCCCGCCTCGGCCGCCAGGGTGGAGGCCGCCTGCTCCGACGCCGCCGGCGACGCCGCGGCGATCCAGGCGGCCATCGACTCCTCCAAGGACGGCGACGAGATCGTCATCAAGGGGCCGTGCCTGATCGACGCCACGATCAGCCTGGCCGACCGGCGCACCTACCGGGGCGACGCCAAGGCCGGCACGGTGCTCAAGCAGGCCGACGGCGCCAACCTGCCCGCGGTGCTGGCCTCCAAGGGCTGGCTGGAGGACACCGAGTTCAGCGGCGAGAGCGTGCGCGTCGAGCGGCTGACCATCGACGGCAACCGCGACCACAACACCGGCACGGTCGGCCTGCTGCTGCGCTCGTGGAACACCCGGGTCTACGACGTGGACATCTACGGCACGCCGTCCGACGGCATCCGCATCAGCAACCCGTCCAGGAACGGCACGACGCTGCGCAACACGATGGTCAACAGCGTCATCAGCGACGTCTACATCGAGGGCGCGGCGGAGGCCGGCATCCGCGTCGTCGACCCGGGCAACTCCGTCACCGACTGGACGCTGCAGCGCTCCTGGATCGGCTTCAGCGGCACCAATGCCATCCAGAGCGACAACGCGGCCGGCTGGACGATGAGCGGCCTGCACCTGTACGGGACGCCGAAGAACGCCATCGACGCCCACCGCTGCTTCGGCACCTCGATCCAGGACAACTACATCGAGGACTTCGGCTCCGAGGGCACGGCGGGCCAGACGTACTACGGCATCCGCTGCGACCTGCAGGGCGATGCCGCCACCACGATCACCGGCAACCGCGTGCACAAGTTCCTGCCGCACCCGAACGCGCTGGCCGAACTGCGCAAGGCCCGCCAGAGCGGTGCGGCGCCGCCCGAGCGCAAGATCGCCGCGACCGGCCCGCTCCCCGACGGCGTGGACTTCGTCTACCTGGCGCTGAACGAGGTCAACTACGGCGCGGGCCACGCCGCGATCACCGGCAACACCGTCGTCGGCCACGGCACCAAGCGCGAGACCGGCATCCTGCTGGCCAAGGGTGAGGGCGAGTCGATGTCGATCGCCTCCTCGGGCAACCTCCTCGACGGCGTCGGGAAGCGGCGCAAGGTCGGCGCGGGCGTGCACCTCACCAGGGGCTACTGACCCGAAGCGCCGCCCCCCGGTTCAGCGCAGCAGCACGTGGCAGGCGAGCTGGAGCGCCAGCCGGGTGGCGGCGTCGTCCAGGTCGAAGCCGGCGGCCTTGATGCGTTCCAGGCGGGTGGTGACCGTGTTGCGGTGCACGCCCAGGCGTTCGGCGGCCTTGAGGGCGCCGCCCTCGTCCAGGACGGCGGCCAGCGTCACCAGCAGCGTGCCGTCCTTGTCGACGGCCAGCAGCGGCTGGAGCACGACGGCCGCGGGCGCCCGCAGCACCCCCGCCGGGAGCGCGCCGAGCAGCTCGGCCGGTCCCATCCGGTCGGCGCGGGCCACCGTGCCCGCGCCGGCCACGAACGCCGCCGCCTCGGCGCCGAGCAGCGACTCCCCCACCGCGTCCAGCCCCTCCACCGCGGCGCCCACCCCGGCCGCGCACGGCCACGGCATGCTCTCCACGCAGCGCCGCAGATGCTCGGCGAGCCCGCCGGGCGGCTCCGGCGACCAGCCGGCCCACCCCTCGCCGCGCCGCAGCACCGGCACCTGGCCCAGCGCCGCGGTGACCAGCGCCTGGACGAGCGGCCCGTCGTCGGCCAGCGCACCCACCGGCCGGACGTGGTAGGCCGTCAGCGCCCCGCGCACCGCCCATCCCAGCGCCACCGCCTCCGCCGGGGCCCCTTCCAGCCAGATGCCGCCGTCCCCGGCCGGCTCGTGGGCGGGCCGTCCTTCGGCGAGCAGCCGCCGGGCCAGCGCCGACTGCAGGGCGAAGTCGCGTGAGGCGCGCAGGCGTTCCTGGGCCGCCCACGCCGCCAGCGGCGCCACCGCCAGGCCCAGCACGGTCCGCACCACCGCGGGCCAGCCGGGCGAGCGCGACGTCCCGGCGGCCACCAGCGTGCCGAGCGCGGGGCCGTCCTGGCCGGGCACCTCGACCTCGGCCGCCCACCGGGAGCCCGACGGCCGGGGCTGCTCGTGGTCGCCCGGCGCGCGGGCGGCACTCTGGCGGCCGGCGACGTGCAGGCCGTACCGGTCGAGGAAGGCCACCGACGTGCCGGGCAGCTCGGCGTTGAGCACCCCGAGCACCCGCCGCGCCGACGGGCCCGCGTCGGCCAGCCGGGTCGCGCAGCGGGCCACGAGCTGGGTGCGCGCCGCCTCGGGACGGGAGGCCGCCGACGCGACCCGGACGGCGACGATCAGCGGGTCCTCGTCCACGAAGATCAGGGTGACGCCGAGCCGTTCGGCCAGCACCTCGCCCGACCCGGCGCTCAGGCCGCCCGACGGCGCGATCACGCAGGCCGCCGCCTGCTCCCAGGCCCGGCGCATGGCCATCTCGACCGCCCAGCCGCCGCCGGCCGCCGCCCCGATCAGCACGACCGCCGTGTGCGGCGTCACCGCGCCGAACACCGACAGGTCGTCCACGATGCGGACCTGGTGCACGGGGTTGTCGCCGCTGCCGTACATCCGGGCCCCGGCCAGCGGGCCGGTGTTGACCAGCTCCGCCACCGTGACCGGCGCCTCCCAGCCCGGCTCGCGCAGCCCGCTCACAGCGACGCCGCCCGCTGCTCGAACGGGATCCCGAAGGCCCGCAACCCGCCCAGCGCGAGCCCCCGGCCCGTGTGCCACACCGGCGCGGCCTTGACCACCATGACCTCCACCTCCATGCCGGGCGCCGCCTTGTCGACGTCCACGACCAGGCCGTCGGCGGACGCGATCATGCAGATCTGGTCCGGCGCCATCGCCACCGGGGCCCCGTCGGCCAGGGCGAGCACGATCTCGTTGTGCGCCTCCAGCCGGACGAGCCTGCGCAGCCCGGCCGACTCCTGCACCACGATGCTGGAGGGCAGCGAGGGCATGGCCACGTCGGCGCCGTGCCCCGTGCTGCCCTCGACGGCCAGGATGCGGCCCGCGCACAGCGTGCGCACCCCGTACGGGGCGGCCGCCGAGCGCGGCGCGCCGGGCGCCCCGGCCGCCAGCAGCAGGCTGACCGTGCCCGGCACCAGCACCCGGGCCAGGTCCCGCGCCGCCATCGGGTAGCAGGCGGCCACCGCCCACCCGCCCACCGCCAGCACGACCGGACGCAGCAGCTCCTCCACCCGGCCGCCCGCCGTCTCCAGCAGCACCAGCTCCCCCGACGCCCCGGCCAGCGCCAGCGGGGTCGCGCTGAGCCCGCCCAGCGTGTACGTCGTCTGCTCCACCAGCGGGAACACCCGTCCCGTCCCGTCGCCGTCGACCAGCGGCACGCCCAGGGCCGCCGCGGCGACCAGCGGGATCAGCGCGTTCTCGGCCGCCAGGTTGAGCGCCACCACGGCCCCGGCCCGCTCCCCCAGCCGCCGCTCCAGCGCCCGCACCGCCCGTACGGGCTCGTCGCCCGCGGGCAGTTGCTCGCCGAGCGCCGTGGTGGACCCGGCCAGGCTGACCACCATGCACAACGTCCCCGGGTCCAGCTCGCCGGCGGCGGCCAGCTCGACGCCGTCGCCGAGCACCGACTCCGCCCAGGCGAAGGTGAGGCTGTAGGAGGACTCGCCGGCGCCCGTGGCGAACAGCCGCGACCCCGCCGAGAAGCGGCGCAGCTCGTCGGGGCCGATGAGCCGGGTCACGGCGTCGCGCCTTCCGCCGTGACGCGCACCCGGTAGAAGCCGTCGGGCAGGTAGGACAGGGGGTTGACGATGGTCTCGGCGATGCGGGCGAAGCCGGGGGCGGCGCCGGCGCTGACCACGCGGGTCAGGGCCTCGTCCCTGGCGTCCTGCAGCGCCCGGTCCAGCTCGGCCCGGCCGCGCGCCTGCACGATGCGCTCCACCTGGGCCTCGGGCCGGGCGAGCGCGGCCCCGTAGGCGGCGGCCAGCAGGTCCTCGCCCCCGCCGCCGGGCTCGATCACCTCGAACGGCGCCGGGCGGTCCGCCGTGGCCAGGGCGGCCCGGCCGCGGCGCAGGCTGGTCATCCCACCGCGGTCGCAGGCCCGCGGGTAGCGGCGGAAGTAGTGCGCCGACACCAGGCCGCTGCCCGAGCGGGCGAAGAACAGCGGCACCCCGGGCAACTCCCGCGCCACCCGGTCGGCGATCCGGCCGGCCTCGGGGCCGAGCGCCGCGTTCCTGATCGCGTGCGCCTCGCGCTCCCGCAGGCCGGGGCGGCCGAACTCGTACGACAGCGTGATCCGGGCCGCGGGCACCTCCGCCGCGATGATCGCGGCCACCGCCAGCTCGTGGTCGGCCAGCATCGGCGACCCGGTCGCCGTCACGGCGAAGTCGATCAGGCCGCAGCCGGCGGCGAACTCGCGTACCGCGCCGGTGTCCAGCGGCGCCAGCGGGCGGCCGGTCAGGCTGTGCCCGCCGCGCACGATCGTCGCCACCCCCGGCTCGGCCACCGGCCGCAACACCGGCGGGCACGGGCCGCCGACGCGGATCGCGGCCACCGGCGCGCGCGGCATCCCGTCGAGGTCGACCGCCACGCAGGCGCGTACCGCCTCCGACGGCGGCGCGCCGTCGCCGACGGCCACCACCGCCGGCGACGGCCCGTCCAGCGCGACGCCGAGGATCACTCCAGCTCGCGCCCTTCCGTCTCGGGCAGCGGCACCGCCAGCAGCGCCGTGGCCACCATGAACGCGTTGATCACCAGCATCGTCGCGGTGAAGCCGGTGGCGTGGGCGAGCAGCGCGCCCACGGCCGACGGCGCGACCGTGGTGGCCACGAGCTGGGACGCCGTGGCCCAGGAGTAGCCGGTGCCGCGCAGGGCGGTCGGGTAGAACTCGCCGTTCCAGGTGTTCCAGACGCCCCACGCGCCCAGGCTGAAGAACGACAGGACGAAGTTGCCCAGGTACAGGCCCGGGAGGCTGCTCGCGGTGGCGAACCACAGGCCGCCCAGCACGGCCGCGACGACGTAGAACAGGAAGACCTTCTTGCGGCCGAACCGCCCGGTCAGCAGCGACGCGCTCACGTAACCGGGGATCATCATCAGCGCGCTGAGCGCGGCGAAGCCCAGCGAGGCCGACAACGACAGGCCCTTGGCCTGGAGCAACGTCGGCAGCCAGGTCTGCAGCCCCCAGTAGCCCCAGTTGAAGACGAAGTTGAGCGCCAGCATGAGCACGGTGATCCGGGCCAGCCGGCCGCGCAGCAGGTCCATCGGATTGCCCACGCGGCCGCTCGCCACCGTGCCCGCCATGGTGAACGTCGCCTCGGCGTCGGGGCTGCCCAGGGTGCGCAGCACGGCCCGCGCCTCCTCCTGCCGCCCGCGCGCGGCCAGCCAGTACGGCGACTCCGGCACCCACGCCCTGATCGCGAACGCCCACAGCCCGGCCGCCGCGCTGGCGATCACCACGACGTGCCAGCCGAGGCCGCCGAGCGTCACCGAGGCGGCGATGGCCGCCAGCATGCCGATGGGCCAGCCGATCGACAGGTACACCGCCGCCCGCCCCCGGTGCCTGGTGGGCAGCAGCTCCAGGAAGAGCGGGAAGGTGATCGTGTAGACGCCGGCCAGCGCGAGCCCGGAGCCGACGCGCAGCGCGACCAGCGTCGCCAGGTTCGGCGCGAACGCCGAGGCGAACGCGATCACGCCGTAGGCCAGCAGCGACCAGAACGCGGTCGGCTTGCGCCCGATGCGGTCGGCGAGCGGCCCCCAGACCAGCACGCCGGGGATCATGCCGAACGCCACCGCCGACAGCACGACGCCGATCCCGGCCTCGTCGATGCCGAACGCCGGGCCGAGGTCGCCGGAGACGTAGACCAGCGCGAGCTGCTCCCACGACTCGATGACGAAGGCGATGAACAGCGCGAGCGCGATGAGCACGTGCCGGCGGGAGAACGGCATCCGGTCGAACGCCGCCCCGATGGGGAGCGTCGGTGCTTCGGTGGCGGTCATGCAAGGCTCCTCGGAGGGGGGCGCGAAGTATTGCCGCACCATAGGGCCGTCCCCCTTCCGCCTCGGTGTGCGCGACGCCCGGCCGGGGCCGGTCCGGCTGTGCGCCGCGCACTTCCAGGCCCGCCGGACGGCGGCCACCCCCTGTGTCAGAGCGTGTTCTCGTGCACGTGGACGATCTTCCACTCGCCGTCCACCAGGCGCAGCACGCACGTCGTCCGGACGAGCTCGGGGTCGCCGTGCTCGAAGTCCACCTGCAGCAGGTACCTGGCCAGGGCGGTGTCGCCCCACACGTCCACGATCTCGTCGATGGCCCGGACGGAGGTCTCCGCCGGGCCGTCCGACGGGCGCGCGTCGCGCACTCTGTCGAGCTGCCGCCTGCTGGTGATCAGGCCGGGCTCGGCGGAGTCCCAGATCGTGGCCTCCGGGTGGAGGAGCCGGTCGATGCCCTGCCTGTCGCCTTGTGCGTAGGCGTCGTACATGCCGGTAATAACGGCCCAGACAGCGTCGCGTGCCACGCTTCCGTACTCCCTTGTCTTGGTGAAATATGGTTCTTTCTCACCGTATGGGTAGCGCGGAACGCCGGCGTCTTTACGGTGTAGATCAGGGATTGAGCCACTCGCGCAGTTTGGCCACCGCCAGGCCCATGGCGGCCTTGTTGGCGTTGGTGTCGCGCAGCAGGTCCACCATGGCGAAGTCGTGCACCATCCCCGCGAGCTGGACCGCGGTGACGTCGTTGCCCGCCTCCCGCAGCCGGGCCGCGTACGCCTCGCCCTCGTCCCGCAGGACGTCGGCCTCGCCGTTCAGCACCAGGGCCGGCGGCAGGCCGCGCAGCTCCCGGTCGCTCGCGCGCAGCGGCGAGGCGTGGCTCTCCGCGCGCTGCGCCGGATCTGTCGTGTACTGGTCCCAGAACCACTTCATGCCGTCCCGGTTGAGGTAGTAGCCCGTGGCGAACTGCTTGTAGGACTCGGTGTCGAAGTTCGCGTCCGTGACCGGGTAGAACAGCACCTGGCCGAGCAGTCGCACGTCACCGCGTTCCTTGGCCATCAGCGTCAGCACGATCGACATGTTGCCGCCCACCGAGTCCCCGGCCACGGCCATGCGGGAGGGGTCGAGGCCCTTCTCCGCGCCGTGCTGGGCCACCCACTGGGCGGCGGCGTAGTTCTGTTCGATCTGCGTGGGGTACTTCGCCTCGGGCGCGCGGTCGTACTCGGGGAAGACGACGGCGGCGCCGGTCCGTACGGCCAGCTCGCGGACGAGCCGGTCATGCGTGTGCGCCGAGCCGAACACCCACCCCGCGCCGTGGATGTAGAAAATGACCGGCAGCGTGCCCGTGGCCCCCTTGGGCCTGACGATGCGCACCGGCACGATGCCCGTCGGGCCGCCCTGGACCTGGATCCACTCCTCGTCCACCTCCGGCCTGGGCACGGCCGGGTCGGACTGCAGCTTCTCCAGCACCTCGCGGCCCTGCTCGGGCGGCAGCTCGTAGATGAAGGGACGCTTGGCGTTGGCGTCGGCGAACTCCTGCGCCGCCTTCTCCAGCACGATCTGCTTGCTGATCATCGTCGTCACGGTGGCCGCCCCCGGTTGTCAGTGTCATCCACCCGGTTCCTGCCTGCGCCTACCTCGATCCGATCGCCCGGTTACGTCAAATTCCGCCCAAGCGGCTCTCATTCGCGCCGTAGCTCGTGGGCCAGCTCCTCCAGCTCCGCGCCGCCGGCCATCAGCGCGGTCAGCTCCTCCTTGCCGAGGTCGGCCTTGGCGTACTCGCCCATGCTGGTCCCGCGGTTGAGCAGCAGGAACCGGTCGCCGACCGGGTAGGCGTGGTGCGGGTTGTGGGTGATGAACACCACGCCGAGCCCCCGGTCGCGGGCGCGGGCGATGTACCGCAGCACCACACCGGCCTGCTTGACGCCCAGCGCCGAGGTGGGCTCGTCCAGGATGAGGACGCGCGCGCCGAAGTGCACGGCCCTGGCGATGGCCACCGACTGCCGCTCGCCGCCCGACAGCGTGCCGACGGGCTGGTCCACGTCCCGGATGTCGATGCCCATCGCGCGCAGCTCCTCGGCCGCGACCCGGCGGGCCCTGGCCACGTCGAAGGCCGGGCCCCTGCGGGGCTCGGAGCCGAGGAAGAAGTTCCGCCAGACCGACATGAGCGGGATCATCGCCAGGTCCTGGTAGACGGTGGCGATCCCCCGGTCGAGCGCCTCGCGCGGGCTGGAGAAGCGCACCTCGGCCCCGTCCACCAGGTACGACCCCGTGTCGTGCTGGTGCACCCCGGACAGGATCTTGATGAGCGTGGACTTGCCGGCGCCGTTGTCGCCCAGCACGCAGGTGACCGTGCCCTCCGCCACGCCCATCGACACCCCGCGCAGGGCCAGCACCGAGCCGAACGTCTTGCCGATGTCCCGGGTCTGCAGGATCAACGCCGCACCTCCTCGGCATAGCGCCGGACCATGCGGTTGGCCAGCGTCGCCAGCAGCAGCATGGCCCCGAGGAAGAACTTGAACCAGTCGGCGTCCCAGCCCAGGAACACGATGCCCTTGTCGGCCATGCCGAAGATCACCGCGCCGATGGAGGCGCCGACGGCGGAGCCGTACCCGCCGGTCAGCAGGCAGCCGCCGATGACGGCCGCGATGATGTAGATGAACTCCTGCCCGATGCCGATGTTGGCCTGGACGGAGGTGTACCGCAGGGCCAGGATCGAGCCGACCAGCCAGGCGGCGACCGCCGTCGTCATGAACAGCGCGATCTTCGTCCGGGCCGCCGGCACCCCGACCGCCCGCGCGGCCTGCTCGTCGCCGCCCACCGCGAAGATCCAGTTGCCCGGCCTGGAGCGCATGAGCACCCAGGTGGCCAGCGCGGTGATCGCGATCCACCACAGGATCGCCACCCGGAACGACGTGCCGCCGATCTGGATCGTGCCCGCGAGCACCGCGCTGGCGCCGTCGAACCCCGGCGCCCTGCGCAGCCCGCCGACCTGCACGGTCCCGGTGATGGCCTTGGTGACGCCGAGGTTGGCGCCCTGCAGCATGAGGAACGTGCCCAGCGTGACGATGAAGCTGGGCAGCTTCGTCCGGGTCACCACCAGGCCGTTGGCGAACCCGACGGCCAGCGCCACGACCAGCCCGGCCAGCATGGCGGGCCACACGCCGAAGCCGTAGCGGGTGGCCAGCGTGACCAGGATCAGCCCGCTGGTGCCGGTCAGCACGCCCGCCGACAGGTCGAACTCGCCACCGATCATGAGCAGCGCCACCGCGACCGCCATGATGCCGAGCGTGGCGGCCGGGTCGAGCCAGTTGGCGATGCCGGCCGGCGAGCGGAACACCTCCGACTGCGCGGCGAAGAACGCGAACACCGCGACCAGCCCCACCACGGCCCCGAGCTCGGGCCGGACGATCAGGCGGCGGGCCAGGCCGACCCGGGCGACCCGCTCGTCGGCCCGCGCGGGAGCGGCCGTCATCGGCGACCCTCCCCATCCTCGCGGCCGCTCATCGGCGGCTCTTCTCGTCCTCGCGGCCGCTCATCGGGTGCCCGCCTCGGCCAGCTTGGCCACCTGCTCGGCGTTGTCCTTGGTCACGAAGCCGGGCCCGGTGTTGACCGGCAGCCCGCCGCCGACGGTGTTGAGGTTGTCCTTGTAGAGCTTCAGGAACGTGATCGGCAGGTAGCCCTGGAGGTACTGCTGCTGGTCGACGGCGAACAGGATCTCGCCGTCCTTGATCGCGGCGACCACGTCGCCCGACAGGTCGAAGGTGGCGAGCTTGGCCTGCGACCCCGAGTCCTTGATCGCGTCCCTGGCCGCCACGGCGACCGCCGGGTTGAGCGCGAGCACGCCGTTGACCTGCTTGTCCGACTGCAGCTTGGCGGTGACCTTGGAGGTGACGTCGGCCAGGTTGGCGACGTCCACCTGAAGGCGCTCGACCGTGCCGCCGAGGGTCTGCTCGGCGCCCTTGCAGCGCTGGTCGAGGCCGACGTTGCCGGCCTCGTGCACGACGCACAGCAGCTTGGTGACGCCCGCGGCCTTGAGCTGCTCGCCCGCGCCGCGCCCGGCGACGTCCTCGGACTGGCCGACGTGGGTGATGGCGCCGAACGCCTTGGAGGAGTCGGCCCCGGAGTTGATGGTCACGACCGGGATTCTGGCCGCGACGGCCTTGCCGATCGCCTCCTTGAGCGCGTCGGGGTTGGCCATGGACACGACGAGCCCGTCCACCTTCTCCGAGACGGCCTGGTCGATGAGCTGCGACTGCTTGGCGGGGTCGCCGTCGCCCTGGTAGGTGACCTTGACGCCGTACTGCTTGCCGGCGGCCTCGGCGCCGTTCTTGACGACGTCCCAGAAGGCGTCGCCGGCGCCGCCGTGGGTGATGACGGCGAAGTTGCCACCGCCGGCCGCAGGGGCGGAGCCGGCGGCGGGTGCGGCGCTCTGCGCGCCCTGCCCTCCGGAGGAGGAACAGCCGGTCAGGGCGAGTACGCCTGCCAGCGCCAGCACGATCGGGGTACGTCTCATCGGATACCTCCAAGACCAACGGGCTAGCCTGGTTCTACCGCACCGCGATCTATTTGTATAGACATACGGACCAGGGCTCGATCTACCCGAATAGTAGAACGGAATCATTCGTTCCCGTATGCTGAAGGCATGACCAGCGCACCCATGAGCGGCCGCAAGGCTCAGGCCGCCCGCAACGACGAACTGATCCTCCAGGCGGCCAGGGCGGTCTTCACCGCCGACCCCGGCGCCCCCATAGCCGCCGTGGCCGAGAAGGCGGGCGTCGGGATCAGCGCGCTCTACCGCCGCTACCCCAGCAAGGAGGCGTTGCTGCAGAAGCTGTGCGGCGACGGGCTGAAGCTCTACGCCGCCGTGGCCCAGCAGGCGATGGACGACCAGGGCGACCCCTGGGAGGCGTTCGCCGCCTACCTGCGCGGCATCGTGGACGCCGACACCAACTCCTTGACGATCAAGCTGGCCGGCACCTTCCAGCCGACGGAGGAGCTCTACCACGACGCCGTCCACGCCGGCGACCTGGCCACCCGGCTGCACCACCGGGCGGTCGAGGCGGGCGTGCTGCGGGCCGACGTCACGGTGGCCGACATCGCGCTGCTGTTCGAGCAGATCGCCTCGATCAAGCTCGGCGACGGCGAGCGCACCTCCCAGCTCCGCCACCGCTACCTGACGCTGATGATGGACTCGCTGCGGGTGCCGCCCGCCCACCGCGACCTGCCCGGCCCGGCCCCGGAGGACGAGGAGCTGTCGGTCCGCTGGTACCCGAACCGCTGACCCGGCCGCTAGCCCAGCCGGAGGGCGAGGTCCAGCACGCGGCGGGCCCTGGCGACGATCGGGGCGTCCACGAAGCGGCCGTCGGGCAGGGCGACGGCTCCCGCGCCCGCCCGCTCGGCCGCCTCGACGATCTCGGCGGCCCTGGCCGTCTCCTCCTCGGTGGGCCGGAAGGCCCGCCGGATCCCCGGGAGCTGGGCGGGATGGATGGCGGTCCTGCCGAACAGGCCGAGCGCGCGGCCGGCCCGGCAGGAGGCGACCAGCCCGCCCTCGTCCTTGATGTCGGGGTAGACCGACATGGGCACCGGCGGCAGGCCCGCGGCGGCGGCGGCGAGCACGACCTGCAGCCTGAGGTGGTTCATGGCGTTCTCGTCCGTGACGGACAGCTCGGCGGCCAGGTCCTGCTCGCCCAGCGCCACGCCGGCCACGCGCGGGTGGGCGGCCACGGCGCGGGCCTCGACGATCCCGGCCGCCGACTCCAGCAGCGCGTACAGGGGGGCCGTGCCGGGGAGGGCGTCCAGCGCGGCGGGCGACTCGACCTTGGGCAGCCGTACGGCCTCGGCCAGCTCGCCCACGGCCGCCAGGTCGTCCAGGCCGCGCGCGGTCGTCACGTCGTTGACCCGGACGTGCACCGCCGGCCCGGCCTCCCTGGGCTCGCGCAGGTAGGCGACGGCGTGGGCGCGGGCGGCGTCCTTGGCCTCGGGCGCGACCGCGTCCTCCAGGTCGATGATGATCACGTCGGCGCCCGAGGCGGCGGCCTTGGCGAAACGTCCGGGGCGGTCGCCGGGCACGTACAGCCAGGTGACGGGGGCGTTCACGCGATCACCCCGGCCTCGCGCAGGGCCGCGACGGTCTCGGCCGGGTAGTCCAGCTCGCCCAGCACCTCGTCGGTGTCGTGGCCGAGCGGGCGGCCGGGCCAGCGGATCTGGCCGGGCGTCTCCGACAGGCGGAACAGCACGTTCTGCAGGGTGACCGTGCCCAGCTCCTCGTCCGGCAGCTCGACGAACGTGCCGAGCGCGGCGTACTGCGGGTCGCTCGCCAGGTCGGTGACGTCGTAGATGGGGGCGACGGCGGCCTGGGCCTCCTCGAAGCGGGCGATGACCTCGTCGGCGTCGCGGGCGGCGATCCAGGTGGCGACCGCCTCGTCCAGCTCGTCCACGTGCTGGACGCGGCCGTGGCCGCTGGCGAACCAGGGCTGCTCGACCAGGTCGGGCCGCCCGACGAGGGTGACGACGCGCTCGGCGATGGGCTGGGCGCTGGTGGAGATCGCCAGCCAGCGGCCGTCGCGGGTGCGGTAGGTGTTGCGCGGCGCGTTGCTGCTGGACCGGTTGCCGGTGCGCCGCGGCACGACCCCCAGCGCCTTGTACGCGGTCATCTGCGGCCCGAGCAGGCCCAGGATGGGCTCGATGATGGCCAGGTCGATGACCTGCCCGCGGCCGGTCGCCGCGCGGGCGTGCAGGGCCACCATGATCGCGTACGACATGGCCAGGCCCGCGATGCCGTCGGCCAGGGCCAGCGGCGGCAGGGTCGGGGGGCCGTCCGGTTCGCCGGTCATGGCCGCGAACCCGCTCATGGCCTCGGCCAGCGTCCCGAACCCCGGTTGCCCGGACATCGGGCCGACCTGCCCGAACCCGGTCATCCGGGCCACGATCAGCCGGGGGTTGGCCTTGAGCAGGTCCTCGGGGGCCAGGTTCCAGCGTTCGAGCGTGCCGGGACGGAAGTTCTCGATCAGCACGTCGGAGCGCTCGGCCAGGCGGCGCAGGATCTCCTGGCCCTCGGCGCGGGAGAGGTCGACGGCGGCGGTGCGCTTGTTGCGCGACAACGACTTCCACCACAGGCCCACGCCGTCCACCGAGGCGCCGTGGCCGCGCGAGGGGTCGCCGCGCCGCGGGTGCTCGATCTTGACGACGTCGGCGCCGAAGTCGCCCAGCATCATCGCGGCGGAGGGACCGGCGAACAGCGTCGCCGCGTCGATGACCCGCAGGTCGGCGAGACTTGTCATAGTTTGTAAGTTATAAGAAATAAGTCATAGCCGCGACCGGCCCGTGCGAGAGACTGGGGACATGACAGCCAGCGAGCCCACGCCGCCCATGAGCAAGGCCGACTACGTCTACAGCGTGCTGCTCGACGAGATCCGCGGCGGCCGCATCCCCGGCGGCACCGCCCTGCGCGCCGGAGCCGTCGCCCGGCGGCTCGGCGTCTCGGTCACGCCGGTGCGCGAGGCGCTGCGCCGCCTGGAGAAGGACCGCCTGATCAGCTACGAGGCCCATCACGGCGCGACCGTCATCGACCTGGGCGACGACGCGCTCGCCGAGTACTACGGCCTGCGCGCGGTCGTCGAGGGCCTGGGCGCGCGGCTGGCGGCGGCCAGGATCACCGCCGACGACCTCGTCCGGCTGCGCGACCTGCACCACGAGATGGTCACCGACGCCGAGCAGGGCAGGTACGACCGGCTGGCCGAGCGCAGCAGCCGCTTCCACCTGAGCATCGTGGACATCGGCGGCCCGGCCTTCCTCGGCGCGCACGCCAGGTCGGTGCGCAACGGCGTCCCGGTGCCCGCCGAGGCGTCGTTGTGGCTGGACCCGGCGCGGGCCGGGCGGCAGCTGCGGGCCCATGAGGAGCTGCTGGGCGCCCTGGAGGCGGGCGACGCCGACGCCGCCGAACGCGTCATGATCGACCACATCCGGCAGGCCGGGGAGTACCGCAAGGACCACTGATGACAAACATCATCGTTCACACCCGGTTCATTGATTCACCGTGACGGGTGTTGCACGATGAGTCACTCTGATGGTCTTGCCGCGACCCCGACGCCGAAGGAGCCGACGCTGTGGCGGACGCGTGGACGCTCAATCCCGACTACCGCACCCCCTCCGTCCCCGCGGACGACTGCACCGAGCCCGGCCCCTGGCGCCACCCCGACGGCCAGGTGATGAACGGCGCCTACGAGCGCAGGCGTCCCAGACGGCGCACCGAGGTCGTCACCGTCTGGTACGGCTACGCGCTGAGCCGCTGCCTGGGCCCCCGCATGCCGCGCTTCAGCAGCCCGCTGGTCTCGGCCTGGAACCCGGTGCTGGCCCAGGGGCTGAGCTGCGAGCCCGGGGCGCCGACGCCGTACCGCGACGAGCGCTGGTGCGACCGCTGGGTCGCCGAGGCCCTGCTGTACGGGCGCAAGCCGTACGGCACCTTCACCCTGCCCGCCGAGGACGCGCTGCGCTGGTTCGCCAAGAGCGGCGGCACCGGCCTGGTCTACCGGGCGCGCGCCGAAGGCGCGGGCGTCAGGGTCGTGGCGGGCACCACCGAGCCCTACGAACGGCTCTTCGACCTCGACTCCCTGATCGCCGACTACCGCGAGGCCCTGCCCGCCGAACGCGCCGAGGCCGAGGTGGCGGCGCTGGAGTCGCACCGCGGCCTGTCCCCCGCCCTGGCCTACGTGCTGGGCGAGGACGCCGAGGCGCGCTTCGCCGGCGCGCCACGCTCGGTGCGCGGCCTGACCCTGGGCTACCCCCCGCGCGAGACGGCCGCCCGCGTCGCCGCCGATATGCTCGCCGGGTGACCATCAAGGGCATTCTGTTCGACCTCGACGGCACCCTGCTCGACCATCGCGGCGCGGCCGACGCCGCGATCACCGCGTGGGCGTCGGCGCTGGCCCCCGGCCATCCGCGCCTGCCCGAGGTCGCGGCGCTGTGGGCCGCGCTGGAGATCCCCCACCTGACCGCCTGGCAGGCGGGCGAGTGCTCGTGGGAGGAGCAGCGCCGCCGTCGCGTGCGCGCCCTGTGCCGGGAGCTGGCCGTCGAGGCGCCCGCCGATCTTGAGGCGGCCTTCGCCTCCTACGCCGAGCACTACCGGCGCGGCTGGGCCGCCTACCCCGACGTGGCTCCGGCGCTGGCCGAGCTGCGGGGCTACACGCTCGGCGTCCTGACCAACGGGTCGCGGGGCGTGCAGGAGGCGAAGGTGCGGGCGATCGGCCTCGACGTCGGCCCGGTGCTGACCGGCGAGGGCCTGGGCGGGCACTTCAAGCCGTCCCCCGCCTGCTACGCCGCGGCGGCGCGGGCCCTCGGGCTGCCGCCCGAGGAGGTGCTGCTGGTGGGCGACGACCTCGACAACGACGTACGCGGCCCGGCGGCGGCCGGCATGCCCTCGGTGTGGATCGACCGGCTGGGCGCCGAGGCCGCGCCGGAGGGGTTCCCCCGCCTCACCTCGCTCACCGAGCTGCCCGCGCTGCTCGCCTCCCGCCATTTGTCTGGACATTCTGACCTCGGTTAGGCTGATCGGCATGACCCCGAACCTGGCCATCGACCTGGACCGGTCCAGCCCCGTGCCGCTCTACTTCCAGGTGGCCGAGCAGATCGCCGAGGCGATCCGGCGTGGCGACCTGACGCCCGGCTCCCGGCTGGACAACGAGATCCTGCTCGCCGACAAGCTCGGCCTGTCCAGGCCGACGATCCGCCAGGCGATCCAATACCTCGTCGACAAGGGCCTGCTGGTGCGCAAGCGGGGCGTCGGCACGCAGGTGGTCCACGGCCAGGTCAAGCGCTCGGTCGAGCTGACCAGCCTCTACGACGACCTGCGCCGCGCGGGCCAGGAGCCGGCCACGCAGGTGCTCGCGCTGGAGCCGCGGCCGGTCGAGGAGGACAAGGCGGCCATCCTGGGCGTCGAGCCCGGCACCGAGATCCTCTACCTCGAACGCCTGCGCTTCGCCGCCGGCGAGCCGCTCGCCGTCCTGCACAACTGGCTCCCGCTGGGGCTGGCGCCGCTCTCCTCCGCCGATCTGGAGGGCCGCGGCCTGTACGAGCTGCTGCGCGGCGCGGGCGTGCGCATGCGGGTGGCCAACCAGCGCATCGGGGCCCGCGCCGCCGGCCAGGTCGAGGCCAAGCTGCTCGACGAGCGCCGCGGCGCGCCGCTGCTCACCATGGTCCGGACGACGTACGACGACCAGGGCCGGGCCGTCGAGCACGGCTCACACGTCTATCGGGCCTCGCACTACTCCCTCGAGGTCACCCTCATCGAGCGCTGAGGCCGCGCGGCGCTTGAGGTAGAGCGTGGTGCCGATGCCGAACAGCACGGCCACCCCGAGCCCGACCCACGAGAAGCCCTTCAGCCACTTCTCGGCCACCATCCCGAGATAGTAGATCACCGCGGTGGTGCCGCCCGCCCACACGATGCCGCCCAGCACGTTCGCCACCGCGAACCGCCAGTACGGCATGCGCAGCGCCCCCGCCAGCGGCCCGGCGAGGATGCGCAGCAGCGCGATGAAGCGGCCGACGAACACGGCCCAGACGCCGTACCGGTGGAAGTAGTTCTCGGCCTTCGCGACGTGGCGGGGGCCGAAGTGGCGGGGGAAACGCCGGCCCAGCCGGTCGAACAGCCGGCGGCCGCCCTTGCGCCCGATGGCGTAACCGGCCGAGTCGCCCACGATGGCCCCGGCGCTCGCGCACAGGCCCACCGCGACCGGGCTCACCACGCCCTTGGCGGACAGAATGGCGGCACTGACGAGCACGATCTCGCCGGGCAGCGGGATGCCGAGGCTCTCCAGGCCGATCACGAGCGCGACCATCGCGCACAACCAGGCGGCGGGGATCGCTTGCAGCCATTCGTCGATATGCACGCGGCCACCCTAACCCCGCGCCCCGCCTCCTCCGTCCGTCCGCCACCCGGAACACACGCCCGCGCCACCCCCGGCCCTTGGGAGGCGGCAGGCGGGCGGGATGGGCGTCCGGGGCGAGGCGCTCGGCCTGTCCGGGGCGAGGCCCTAGGTTTGGCCGGCACTGTCAGCCGAGCAGGCCGCCGAGGCGGCCCTCCAGGACGAGCAGCAGGTCGGCCAGCAGGTCGGCGAGCTGGCGTTCGCGGTCGCGGGGAAGCCCGGCCAGCAGCTCGGTCTCGTAGTCGAGCTGCTCGGGCAGCAGGCGCAGGATCAGCTCCCTGCCGCGCTCGGTCAGTGAGAGGTGGGCGACGCGGCGGTCGCGTTCGTCCACCCGCCGGGCGACGAGCCCGATCTCCTCCAGCCGCCTGACCCGCTTGGTCACCGCGGCTCCCGAGGCGAACGTCTCGCGGGCCAGCCTGCCCGGCGTCAGCTCGCCGCCGACCCGGAGCAGGGCGCACAGGAGGTCGTACTCCGGGCGGCTCACGCCGGCGCGTCCGAGCGGGGCGTCGGCGGCCTGCTGCAGGAGCGCGGCGCACCGGTTGAGCCTGCCGATGACGGCGATCGTGTCCAGGTCGGCGTCGGGAAGGACCTGCCGCCATTGCCGCAACGCCTTCGCGACGGCGTCCTCCACGTGGTCGTTCCTCTCCTCGTGACGATCTTCCGGTGGCTCCGATCGTACGCGCCGGGGCCGCCGGGCGGGCGCGGCCGGGGCGGTCACGCGTACAGGGTGGCGAGCCTGCGGTGGCCCGCGCGCTCGGCGGCGGCGACGCGCTCGTGGGGCAGCGCCCCGCTCCACCACTCGCCCGCCGCGACGTCGGCGGCCTCGCGGACCTCCACCAGCGCCGCGCGGAGCCGGTCCCGTTCGTCCGGCTCCGGCGGCTCCTCCAGGATGCGCTCCAGGCGCAGGAGCCCAGCCCGTACGCGCCGGGCCGCCCGCCTGTCCGGGACCAGCACGCACGCCAGCAGGCCGGCCGCCGCGCCGACACACGTGTCCAGCCACCGGTCGGCCACCAGCTCGGCCACCGGCCGGGTCCCGGCGAACTCACTCATGAGGATGGCCATCGGCGTGACGAACACGCTTCCCAGCCAGTAGTTGCGCGTGATCGCCGCCTCCGTGGCGAACTGCAGCCCCAGGACGGCCACGACGAGCGCCACCGCCCCCAGCCGGGTCACGGGGGCCACCAGGGTGAACAGCCCGACCCCGAGCAGGTTGCCGACGACGCGCTGGAGCGCGCGGCTCCAGGAGAGTGTCGTGTTGGCCGCGAACACGGCGGCCGCCGTCACCACCGCCCAGTACGGCCTGCCCACCCCCAGAGCCATCGAGCCCCACCCGGCCGCGGCGGCCCCGGCGAACACCATCGCCACCACGCGCCACCGCCTTCCCACCTCGGCGGCCACCCGCGCGGCACCGGCCCCGCCGCCCTGCTCGGCGGCAATGCCGGCGAGTTCGGCCCGCTCGGCCACGGGCGGCGCGACCTCGCGCAGGGACGGCAGCGGGCGGCCTTCACGCAGGTCTCGGGCCCAGCCGGTCAGCTTGTCGGCGCAGCCGATCGGTTCCCCGGCGGCGCCCGCGCCCGCCGACTCCGCGCGGATCAGCAGCCGGGACAGCGTCTCGCGCCGCCGGGCGGGGACGCCGGAGCGCAGGAGCGTCTGCCAGGCGGCGTTGACCGCCGCCGCGGCGGCATGGCGCGCCTGGTGCCGTTCGTGGGTCTCGCGCTCCCGGGGGAGGTCACCGGTTTCGGGGACGGCCCGGAGCAGGCGGGCGGTGGATTCGAGGGCGCGGGCGACGGCGACGCGTTCGGGTCCGTCGGGACGCAGGAGGCCGGGGGCCATGCCGACCGTCCAGGCCAGGAGCCCGCCGAGCGCGCCGAGGCCCACGTGCGCGGGTACGTCGCCCAGCTGCTGCGGTACGAAGACCGCACCGGCGGCGACGAAGGTGAGCACCACGTTCCCCGGCGGCCCGATCCGGGTGGCGTCGCAGACCGCCTTGTGCAGCCCGGCCAGCAGGGCGGCCACCGCCACCCGGACGGCGACCGAGTCGGTGAGTGACGAGGTGACCAGCGCGACCGCCGTGCCGGACAGCATGCCCAGCACCACCCAGGCCAGCGCCCTGGCACGGGCCGCGTACGGCAGGCCGTGCCCGTACAGGGCGCACATCGAGCCTGCGGCGGCGTACGGCACCAGGTCGAGCCGCCCGGCCCAGAGGAGGGCGACCAACGGGACGGCGAGGGCGGCGACGGCACTGAGAGCGGGTTTGTGCCAGATGTCGCCGACGGGCCCCAGGCGCAGCGCGGCGCGCACGGGCAGGCGCGCACGACGCCCGTACGGCGGGGACGGGGACGGGGACGGCAGGGCTGGGGATCGGAGGGCACTGGACATCCCTAAAAGTTTACCAGGTGTTTTACCCGTGAAATAAACCAGGTGGACGGCGCATCCTGCAACCGGTGATCAAGCGGCGGTCAAGCCGTCCCGGCTAGAAACTCCTTCGGAATCCGACGGAACGAGCCGCCCGCGCACCGGGCGGAGGACAGAACTGGGGAAGCACAGTGACCACGGGAACCCTGCTGGCTGTGGCGATCATCGCCGGGACGACGCTGATCACGGCCGCGGTCGGCGTGCCGTTCCTGATCATGGCGAGGAACGGGCAGCGGCTCCTGGCGACCGGGATTCCCGCGCTGGCCGTGGTCGAGTCGATGGCCGACACCCACATGACGGTCAACGACCAGCCCGTCGTCAGCTTCGGCCTGGTGGTGCAGCCGGACGAGGGCCCCGCCTACCGGGTCGCCCACCGCCAGACGCTGCCGCGCGTCCCCATGGGCCTGGTGGTCCCGGGCGCGGTGCTGCCGGTGAAGGTGGACCCGGCCCGGCCCGACCGCGTGCGCATCGACTGGGCCGCCTGGCGCCCCTCCCCCGCCGACGCCCCCTGGCGCCCGGCCACCCACTGAGCACACCACCGCGTACGCCGCCGTGAACATCCGCCTGGAACACCGCCGGGCGGTCAGGGCCGGACCGCCGCGCGGGCTCTCGTGAACGGCGGGTGAATTCTGCCGTAAGGTCGCCTTTCCGGGATGCTCGCCCGACAACCGCACTCCCATAATCCCTCTCATGGGGGATATTTCGCGAAATGGGGTGCGATGAAGCGGTGGATCGGCGTCGTCCTGGCCGCCGTTCTGGCCGGGGTGGCGGTGGTCGCGGTCGTCCTGGGGAACCGCGGGCCCGAAGCGCCGGAACCGTCCGTGGTACGCGGCGTCATCGGCTCGGAGAAGAAGCCGTTCTTCGACGACCCGGCGGTCAGGGCCGCCTTCGCCCGGCACGGCCTGCGGGTCGAGGTGGACACCGCCGGCTCCCGCCAGATCGCCACGGACGTGGACCTCGGCCGGTACGCCTTCGCCTTCCCCTCCAGCGCCCCCGCCGCCGAGAAGATCAAGCGCGACCGGGGCGCGACGACGACGTTCTCGCCGTTCTACTCGCCGATGGCGGTCGCCACGTTCGAGCCCATCACGAAGCTGCTGGCCAAGGCGGGCCTGCTCAATAATTCCAGCAAAGGCCCCCAACTACTCGATATAAAGAAATATCTGGAATTAACAGCTAAAGGCACACGCTGGGATCAAATTCCGGGGAACGATGTCTACCGGGCTCGCAAGCGGGTGCTGCTCACCACCACCGACATCCGTACGTCCAACAGTGCGGCCATGTACCTGGCGGCCCTCGGCTACGTCGCCAACGGCGAGAACGTGATCACCTCCGACGCGCAGATCGCCCGGATCGCCCCGGTTCTCACCCCCGTCGTCCTCGACCAGGGCTTCTCCGAGACCACGAGCGAAGCCTCCTTCGACGACTATCTGGCCCTGGGCGCGGGCAAGACGCCGATGCTCGTGGTGTACGAGGCGCAGTACCTCTCCCACGTCTTCGCCCGCGACGGCGCGATCAGGCCCGACATGCGGCTGGTCTACCCCTCCCCCACGGTGCTCAGCAAGCACACCCTGGTCCCGCTGTCGGCGCCCGGCGCCCGTGTCGGCGAGCTGCTGACCGGCGACCCCGAGCTGCGTTCGCTGGCCGCGGCGCACGGCTTCCGCACCGCCGACCCGCGGGCGTTCGCCGACCGGGCCGCCGCGGTGGGCGCGCCGGTCGCCGACCTGGTGGACGTGGTCGAGCCGCCCGTCTACGAGCGCCTGGACAAGCTGATCACCACGATCGACGCCTCCCGCCCGTGAACGCGCCCCTTCCGGCCCCATTCAGCAAGGAGAACTCCGACGTGTCCGATCTGGTGCTCACGCCGCCCGCGCCGGTCCAGCCGGTGCCGGTCGAGACGGCGGCCGGCATGCTGCCCCTGCCCGACGGGCGCGCGGCCGAGCTGGCCGCCAGGGCGCAGGACTTCGCCGGCGAGCTGAGCGGCCTCGACCCGCGCTCGCCGGAGTTCGGCCGCAAGGTGCACGACATCGCCTCGATGGGCGACACCGAGATCAGGTCCGCCTCGCAGGCGGCCAACCGCATGCTCAAGCGTCCGGTGGCGGCCCTGGACGCGGCCCGCGGCGAGGGCGCCGACGCCCAGGCCAGGGTGGCCGCCGACCTGGTGGCGCTGCGCCGCACGGTGGTGGACCTGGACCCCAAACAGGCGTCCGGCGGCACGCGCAGGCTGCTCGGGCTGATCCCGTTCGGTGACCGACTGCGCGACTACTTCGCCAAGTACCACTCGGCGCAGCGGCACCTGGACGACATCATCCGGGCGCTGAGGTCCGGCCAGGACGAGCTGCTGCGCGACAACGCCGCCATCGAGGGCGAGAAGGCGAACCTGTGGGAGACGATGACCCGCCTCCAGGAGTACGTGGTCATGGCCAAGGCCATCGACGCGGCCCTGGAGGAGCGCATCGCCCTGGCCGACGAGGAGCGGGCCACGGCGCTGCGCTCCGACGCGCTGTTCGCGGTGCGCCAGAAGCACCAGGACCTCCTCACCCAGCTCGCCGTCTCCGCGCAGGGCTACCTGGCGCTCGACCTGGTCCGCAAGAACAACCTGGAGCTCAGCAAGGGCGTGGACCGGGCGGCCACGACCACGGTGGCGGCGCTGCGCACGGCGGTGACGGTCGCGCAGGCGCTGGCGAACCAGAAGCTGGTGCTCGACCAGATCACCGCGCTGAACGCCACCACGAGCGACCTCATCCTGGCCACCAGCGAGATGTTGCGCACGCAGGCGGGCGCGATCCAGAACCAGGCCGCCTCGACGACCGTGGACCTGGACACGCTGCGGCAGGCGTTCGACAACGTGTACGCCACGATGGACACGATCGACGCCTTCCGCGCCAAGGCCGTGGACAACATGGCGGCGACGGTGGACAGCCTGGGCGCCGAGCTGGAGCACGCCCGCACGTACCTGGCGCGTTCGCGGGAGTCGGCGTGAGGCGCGGCGCCGGGTGCGCACTCGCGGCCGTCCTGCTCCTGGCCACCGCCTGCGGGTCCGGCGACGGCGGGCCGCCCGCCGACGGCCCCGAGGTGCTGCGGGTGCTGGCCGGCAGCGAGATCAAGGACCTCGAACCGCTGCTCGGCAAGGCCGCCGCGGAGATCGGGGTGCGGGTGCGGCTGACGTACACCGGCACGTTGGACGGCGCCGAACGGGTCGCGGGCGGGCGGGCCGACGGCGAGCTGGACGCGACCTGGTTCTCCTCCAACCGCTACCTGTCGCTCATCGACGGCGCCCCGGCCAGGCTGTCCACGCAGACCAAGATCATGGTGTCCCCGGTGGTGCTCGGCCTCAAGCCCGCCAAGGCGCGGGAGCTGGGCTGGGACAAGGGCCGGGTGTCGTGGTCGGACATCGCGGCGGCGGCCGGGCAGGGCCGGTTCAGCTTCGGGATGACGAACCCGGCCTCGTCCAACTCGGGGTTCTCGGCCCTGGTCGGGGTGGCCGCCGCGCTCTCCGGCGCCGACGGCGCGCTCAGCGCCGAGCAGGCCCGCGCGGTGACGCCCCGGCTCAAGGACTTCTTCTCGGCGCAGCGGCTGACGGCCGGCTCGTCGGGCTGGCTGGCCGACGCCTACACCCGCGCCCCGGACGTGGACGGCATGGTCAACTACGAGTCGGTCCTGCTCGGCCTGCGCGACCCGGTCACGCTGGTCTACCCCGACGACGGCGTGGTCAGCGCCGACTACCCGCTGACGCTGCTCGCCTCGGCCGCCGAGCCCAAACGGCGGCTGTACGGGAAGCTGACGGCCTGGCTGCGCACCCCGGCCGTGCAGCGGGAGATCGTGACCGGCACGCACCGGCGGCCGATCACGCCCGGCGTGGCCCCCGATCCGCGCTCCGGCGCGGCCCAGCTCATCGAGCTGCCCTTCCCCAACCGGCGCGGCACGGCCGACGAGCTGATCGCCACCTACCTCGACCGGGTGCGCGTCCCCGCCGAGGCGCGGTTCGTGCTGGACACCTCCGGCTCGATGAGGGGCGACCGGATCGACGCGCTGCGGCAGGCGCTGGTGGCGCTGACCGGCGCCGACACCTCGGCCTCGGGCACGTTCTCGCGCTTTCGCGGCCGGGAGTCGGTGACGATGATCCCGTTCAACGACCGGCCGGGGACGCCGGTGCCGTTCACCGTCCCCGAGCGCGACCCGGCGGACGCCCTGGCGCGCATCAAGGAGTTCGCCGAGGGCTTGCAGGCCAACGGGGGCACCGCGATCTACGACAGCCTCGCCGCGGCCTACGACCGTCCCGTCCCGCCGGGCCACTACGGCTCGATCGTGCTGATGACCGACGGCGAGAACACCGACGGCTCGGACTACGCCGCCTTCGAGTCCCGCTACCGCGCGCTGCCGGAGGATCGGCGGCGCACGCCCACGTTCGTGGTGCTGTTCGGCGAGAGCGACGACGGGGAGATGCGCCGGATCGCGGCGCTGACGGGCGGGGCCGTGTTCGACGCCCGCTCGACGTCGCTGAGCGGCGCGTTCAAGGAGATCCGTGGCTATCAGTGAGCGCGTCCTGCGCTACCTGGGCTCGTCCAGGAACATCGCGGGCTGCCTGCTGGCGCTGCTCGGCCTGGCCGCGCACCTGCTGGGGCTGGCGGGCGCGTTCTGGCCGGTGGTCGTGGCGGCCCTGTACGGCGCGGGCGCCCTGCTGGCCCCGCCCGAGCGCCTGCGGCTGAGGGTCTCGCACGCCGAGATGGAGACGTCGGCACTGCGGGCGGACCTCGACGCGCTGCTGCGCCGGATCGAGGGCCGCTTCCCCGCCGACGTGCACCTGGCCGTGGAGGGCATCGCCGAGGTGGTCAGGGACGTGCTGGGCCGGGCCGAGCAGCTGGCCGCCGCCCCCGACGAGCTGCACGTGGTGTCCCGGACGATCCGCGGCTACCTGCCGGCCGGCCTGGAGGCGTACGCGAACCTGCCGCGCGGGTACGCCCTGACCCGGCGGGCCGGCCGGGAGCGCAGCGCCCACGAGGAGCTGCTGTCCCAGCTCGCCCTCCTGGACGCCCGCCTGCGGGAGGTCGCCGACGCCGTCCACCGGGGTGACGAGCAGGCGCTGCGCGACCAGGGCCGCTTCCTGCGCGACCGGTTCGGCGGCTCGGACCTGGACCTGGACTGACCCGCCACCCCGGGCCCCGAACTAGCCCTGCGCTCCCGGGGTCACCCGTTCGAGCTCGAAGACCAGCGCGGACGCCGGGCGCAGGGCGGGGCCGGGCAGGCCCAGCTCGGCCAGCGCCGCGCCCGGCAGCCGGGCCGGCGCGAACACCCACTGCGGCAGCCCGGCGCCCGCCGGCAGCGGGCCCGCGGCGCGCACCTCGTAGAGGGCGTCCGGGTCGAGCCCGGGCAGCCGCAGCGGCTCGGGGCTGACGGCGACGCGGCTGGTGAGCTGGACGCAGGCGAACACGGCCCGCTCGGGCAGCACGACCCCGTGCAGCAGCGCCGACGGGTCGGGGTGGTCGGCCCGCACGACCCGGCCCGCGTGCAGCACCGGCCGCAGCCGCTTGTGCAGCGCGATCCAGACGCCCAGCTCCGCCAGCTCCTCCGGGCTCGCCGAGGTCAGGTCCCACTCCACGCCCATGTGGCCGAACATCGCGGTCGCCGCCCTGAACGCCAGCGGCAGCGCGCGGCCGGTGATGTGGTCGTGGGGCGCGCCGACGTGGCAGCCCATACGGTCCGGCGGCACCAGCAGCCCGGTCCAGCGCTGGATGGCCTGCCGGTCGAGGGCGTCGTTGCAGTCGGAGGCCCAGACGCGGTCGGTGCGGGCCAGGACGCCGTAGTCGATGCGGGCGCCGCCCGACGAGCACGACTCGATCTCCAGCCCGGGGTGGCGGCGGCGCAGCTCGTCGATCAGCCGGTAGGCCGCCGCCGTCTGCGCGTGCACGCCGGGCGTCCCGTCGTGGACGGGCTCGGCCAGGTCGCGGTTGTGGTCCCACTTGATGTAGTCGAGCGCGTACTCGCGGGTCAGCGTGTCGAGGCGGTCGAGGAGGTGGTCGTAGACCTCGGGCCGGGCCAGGTCGAGCACCTGCTGGTTGCGCCAGAGCACGGGCGGCCGGGCGGCGCGGGCGAGCATCCAGCCGGGGTGGGCGCGGGCCAGGTCGGAGTCGGGGTTGACCATCTCGGGCTCGAACCACAGGCCGAACTGCAGGCCCAGCTTGCGTACGTGCTCGGCCAGCGGGTGCAGGCCGTCGGGCCACACGTCCTCGTCGACGTACCAGTCGCCGAGGCCGGCGCGGTCGTGGCGGCGGTGGCGGAACCAGCCGTCGTCGAGCACGAACCGTTCGACGCCCGCGGCGGCCGCCTTGTCGGCCAGGTCGCGCAGCCGGTCGAGGCCGTGGTCGAAGTAGGTGGCCTCCCAGTTGTTGAGGGTGACCGGGCGTACCGGGAGCGGGCGGGCGGCGCGCAGGTGGTCGTGCAGGCGGCCGCTCGCCTCGTCCAGGCCGCTGCCGGACCAGGTGAAGTAGACCCACGGGGTGGTGTGGCTCTCGTCCTGGGTGAGGGTGATCTCGCCGGGTTCGAGCAGTTCGCCGGCCGCCAGCACGGCCTGGCCCTCGACGAGCCGTTCGGCGTAGTGGACGTGGCCGCCGCTCCACCCGGCGTGCACGGCCCACACCTCGCCGGCGCGGAAGCCGAAGCCGGGCGTGCCGGCGACGAGCAGGCCGGTCGCGTCGTGGCCGGTACGTCCGCGGCGGTTCTCCCGCGACCACACTCCCTGCCCGAACTCCCGGCGCTGCGGCACCTTCTCCAGCGCCCACCGTCCGGTGAAGTCCAGCAGCTCCCCCGCCCGCGCGGGCAGCGGCAACGCGCAGACCAACCCCTGCAGCCGGTACGGCGAGGCGGCGGTGTTGGTCACCGTGTGCCGCATCGTCACGACGCCGGAGGCGTCCATGACCAGCTCGCTGAGCAGCCGCAACCCCGCCTCGGCGTCCACGGCGGCGACGGTGACGCGGCCGCCGGCGCCCGGCTCGGCCGCCGTCTCGACGTTCCCGGCGGTCCAGCGCACCGGCCAGTGCTCGCCGGCCCGGTCGCCGGACAGCCCCGGCCGGCCGAACCAGGACTCGTCCTGGCCGGGCAGCAGCGACAGGGCGGGGGTCAGCGACAGCAGGGCGGGCAGCAGGTCGGCGCCGGTGACCGCCCCGAGGTCGGCGCCGAAATGCCGCACCCGCGGCAGCCCGGGGCCGGAGTCGTCGAGCACCAGGGCCGAGCCGGCCGCGGAAAGGATGACGGGGGGCACGTCACGCTCCTCTAGGTCGAGAAAACACATGAAATATCACGTGAGACGAGACGTTACCCGGCTGGCGCGGCAAGGGCCCGCCGTGACGGGCCGCCCGGCCTTTCCGGCCCTGGGCGGCGGAGGAGAGAAAGGGGCCTGCTCCGCGAGCCCGGACAGGAGGGCATGTACACTCCTCTTCGGAAACAGACCGTAGCGCTGCGTGACGCATCATGGCATCCGGCGTCTTCGGCCAGGGGCGGGTCCCCGTAGTCAGCAGCACTTTCCCCCGCCCGGACCAACAGCGGGGAGCCGACATGGATTCTCTTCACCTGACCACCAGCCGCCACGACACGACCGTGACCGTCTCCCTGTCCGGAGAGCTCGACATCGCCACCACCGAGGCCGTCCGCGGCCACCTGCTCGGCGTGCTGGAGGAGGCCGGGCGGGCGCACCGGCCGGACATGTCCGTGGTCATCGAGGTGAGCGGCCTGTCCTTCATCGACGCGGCCGGGCTCGGCATCCTGGTCTCCGTGCACAACCAGGCCGCCCGCGGGCACACCAGGGTGCGGCTGGCCAACGTCCCGCCCAACATGAAGCGCCTGCTGCGCATCACCGGCCTCGACGCGCACCTGACGCCCCAGTCGTAACGGTAGGCCCGCCTTGAGTAGGTTGTGGGCGTGTCGATGATTCAGGTTCCTGGCCCGATCCCCGCCAGGCTGGAGGACGGGTTCGACCGCGTGCTGCGCGAGCAGCGGCTGCCCGCCGGGTTCCCCCAGGACGTGCTCGACGAGGCCGACTGGGTGGCTCAGGTGCCCAGGCTGGACGCCAAAGACCTGACCGACGTGCCGTTCGTGACCATCGACCCGCCGGGCTCGATGGACCTGGACCAGGCCCTGCACCTGGAACGGCTGCGCGACGGCTACCGCGTCTGGTACGCCATCGCCGACGTCGGGGCCTTCGTCCGGCCCGGCGGCCCGATCGACGCCGAGGCCCGTACCAGGGGCGAGACGGTCTACCTGCCGATGGGCAGGGTGCCGCTGCATCCCAAGGTGCTGTCGGAGGGCGCGGCGAGCCTGCTGCCCGGCACGACCCGGCCGGCCGCGGTCTGGCGGATCGACCTCGACGCCGACGCCCGGATCGTCGGCGCGGACGTGCAGCGCGCCCGGGTGCGCAGCCGCGAGCGGCTCGACTACGCCTACGTGCAGGCGGCCGTGGACACCGCCACCGCCGACGGCACGCTGGGCCTGCTGGCCGAGATCGGCGCGCTGCGGCTGGGGCTGGAGCGGGCGCGCGGCGGCGTCACCCTGCCCACGCCCGAGCAGGAGGTCGTCCGGGACGGCGACGGCGGCTACCGGCTGGAGTTCCGCGTGCCGCTGCCCGCCGAGGCGTGGAACGCCCAGATCTCGCTGCTGACCGGCATGGCTGCCGCCTCGATGATGCTGGACGCCGAGGTCGGCATCCTGCGCGTGCTGCCCGCGCCGCAGCCGGACGACCTGGCCAAGGTGCGCAGGGTCGCGCAGGCGCTCGGCGTGCCGTGGCCCGAGGGCGCCGGTTACGGGGCGGTCGTGCACGACCTCGACCCGAAGAACCCGCAGCAGGCGGCGTTCCTGCAGGAGTCGAAGGTGCTGCTGCGCGGCGCCGGGTACGCGGCCTTCGACGGCGCGCCGCCCAAGCTGGCCGAGCACGCGGCGGTGGCGGCGCCGTACGCCCACGTCACGGCTCCGCTGCGGCGTCTGGTGGACCGGTACGCGACCGAGGTGTGCCTGGCGGTCGCGGCGGGCGAGCCGGTGCCCTCCGACGTACGGGCCGCGCTGCCGCTGCTGCCCGACATCATGTCGGTGACCGGCCGCCGCGCCGGGGCGGTCGACCGGGCCTGCGTGGACCTGGTGGAGGCGTTCCTGCTGCGGGAGCGGATCGGGCAGTCGTTCGAGGCGATGGTGATCGACGTGGACGAGCGCCGCGGCGGCGGCCAGGTGCAGCTCGTCGACCCGGCCGTGATCGCCCGCTGCGACGGCGTCCTGCCCCTGGGCGAGCGGGTCACCGTACGCCTGACGCAGGCCGACCCGGCCACCCGCGAGGTCGGCTTCACCCTGGCCTGAGACCGCCCGCCTACCCCACGGGCATGGTGAGGGCCGCGCGCGGACGACCTCGCGCGCGGCCCCCGGTGGCCCTGCGCTCACCGCTTGAGCGGCGACCATCCCGCGCCGACCCCCAGCAGGTGGAGGGCGACGCACAGCAGCCCGGCGGTGGTGAGCGTGCCCGCGGTGAGCACGTTGCCGACGGCCGTGCCGGCGATGTCGAAGATCAGGGCGAGCAGGAAGAACAGGGCGGCGATGAGAGCGAACACGGGCTACCTCCCGAGCTGACCGGACCCCGGCGCGACGCGCGGGAATCCCTTTCCTACGCCTTGGGGATGTCCGCCGGGTTCAGCCGGGAAACTGCCCCGAGGGTGACGATCTGTAGCCATATGACGACACCAGCTTGACCGGCCGGTCAGTCGGTCCCGGCGCGCATGCCGTCGCAGACCACCGCGGCCATCCGCCCGGCCGCGCCCCTGGCCCGCGCGTGGCGTTCGGCCGCCAGGGCTCCGCGCAGCAGGTCACGCACGTCGTCGGCGGACAGCTCCCGGCGTACGGCCCCGGCGCGCTGCGCGCGGGCCAGCAGCCGGCCGAGCGCGTCGGCGAAGTCGGCCTCCAGGACCGAACCGAGCCCCGCGCCGCCTTCCAGCAGGTCGCACAGCGCCCGGTTGGCCGCCGCCTGCTCGGCGACCCGGCGGAACCAGCCGAAGAAGGCCCGCCCGGCGTCCTCGGCGGTGGCCAGCGCGCGGGCGTCGGCCACGAAGCGTTCGGCCCGGCCCAGCAGCACCGCCTCCAGCAGCGCCTCCTTGGTGGGGAAGTGCCGGTGGACGGTACCGACCCCGAACCCGGCACGGCGGGCGATCTCGTCGAGGGAGATGGTCAGCCCGTCGGCGGCGAGCGCCTCCTGCGCGATCTGCAGGACCCGCTCGCGGTTGCGGCGGGCGTCGGCGCGTAACGGCCGGGCGGAGCGGTGGTCGTCGCCCACGGGGAACCTGCCTTCGGCAAGCGGAGGGAGGGCTCCGATTCTACCGGGCGGTAGCCCGGCGTGGCGGGGGGCGGCCCCCCCGGCCCCGGGAGTACGGGGGGGGGGCTAGGGGGGCCCCCCCCCCCCCCAGCCGCTGCGCGGCGCGGCCTCGTCCACACCAGCCCGCGGCAGGGACGCGCAGGGCCG